>NZ_JBHXEM010000027.1:0-80768 GCF_042724755.1 Kitasatospora sp. NPDC127067
GCCCCGCTCCCCGCGGGGCCGCCCTTCGGCGTGCCCGGCCCGGTCTCCCACCCCCGGAACATCACAGTCGTACGACCAAACATGCCTGAATGCGGGTGATTTGCCCGTGATGGACCAGAGCGCCGCCACCGCGACCAGCCCCCGTCGTTCTAATCTGACGACTGTCATATCCCTGCGGCCACCCAGGATGGATCCTCATGTCAGCGGCACCGCCTGACAACGACGTGCTGTGGGCCCGAGGGATCGTCAAGTCCCATGACGGCACCCCCGCCCTGCGCGGCATCTCGATCGGCGTCCGCGAGGGCGAGGTGCTCGCCGTCACCGGCCCGCGCGGCTCCGGCAAGAGCACCCTGCTCGGCTGCCTCTCCGCGCAGCTCCCGGTCGACGAGGGGGAGGTCTGGTTCAACAGCGCCCCCGTGCACACCCTCGCCCGGGCCGGCCGCGAACGGCTGCGCCGCGACCGCTTCGGCTTCGTCGGCTCCGAGCCCCACCTGGTGCCCGAACTGACCGCCCGGGAGAACGTCGCGCTGCCGCTGCTGCTCGCCGGGGCCGGCAACAAGGCCGCCTACACCGCCGCCGACGAGTGGCTGGAACGCCTCGACGTCGGCGACTGCGCCCGGCTGCGGCCCGAACACCTGCTCCAGAGCCAGCGCCAGCGGGTCGCCGTCGCCCGCGCCCTGGCCCCGCTGCCCCCCGTCGTCTTCGCCGACGACCCCACCGCCCCGCTGCACCGCGAGGCCGCCGACCAGGTCATGCGGATACTGACCAGCGCGGCCCGGTCCCACCAGCTCACCCTCGTCCTGGCCACCCACGACCCCGAGCTCGTCCGGTTCGCGGACCGCGCCGTCGCCCTCGTCGACGGACGGCTCACCGCCCCCGCCGCACCCGTCCCCCGCGGCATCACCACCCCCGGGGCCGCCGGAGCGCCCGCCGTCACGGCCACCCGCCGCTGAAAGGGTCGACGTGTTCTACCTCCGTCTGGCCCGGGGCTACCGGGTGCCCGACCTCGGCCGCTGGCTGCTCACCGCAGCGGCCGCCGCCGTGGTCGCCGCCTTCCTGCTGCGCTCCCTCGGCCGGGCGATGAGCGAGCAGATCGGCGGCGCCGACCCGCTGGTCCGGCTGCTCTGGTGCCTGCCCCCGCTCGCCGCCCTCGCCTGGTTCGCGGCCGTCGCCGCCCGCGCGGTGCCCGCCCGCCGGCCCGAGCGGATCGCCGGCCTCACCGCCGCCGGGGCCGGATCCCGCCGCATCCGGACGCTGATCGCCGGCGAGGTCGCACTCGCCTGCACCCTCGGCAGCGTGCTGACCCTGCTGCTCTTCCTGGTGCTGCGCAACGACGTCGCCGGCCCGGCGCTCGCCGCCGACCTCGGCATGGGCGTGCCGCTGCCGCCCGCCGCGCCCCTCGCCCTGCTCACCCTGGTCCCGCTCACCGCCGCCGGCGCCGCCGCCTGCGCGGTCTCCGTCACCGACACCCTGCCCGGCGGCCGCACCCCCGTCCCGACCGGCTTCGGCGTCTGGCGGATCGCCCTGGCGACCGGGCTGGGCGTCATCGGCGCCGCGCTCGAACTCATCGCCCTGCGGCCCGGAGCCGCCGTCGACGGCCGTCCGATCCACCTGCCCGCCGGGCTCGGCTCCACCAGCACCGCCGCCCTCTTCGGCTGGGCCGCCAGCGCGCTCGGCCTCGCGCTGCTCACCGGCCCGCTGCTGGCCTGGGCCGGGCGGCTGCTCGCCGTCGGGCGGCCCACCCCGCTGCGGCTGCTGGCCGGGCGCGGCCTCACCGCCCAGGCCCGCCGGCTCGGCGCGCCGCTGGCCGTGCTCACCCTCGCCGTCGCGCTGGTGCTCACCACCGTCCGCTACTGGATCGGCACGCCCGACAGCGCCGACGCGCTGCCCGCCGTCGAGGCCTGCCTGGTCCTCGGCTGCGCGGCCGCCGCGGTGGTCAACCGGCTCGCCGAGGTCCGCACCGACCGCCGCGCGGTCACCCACGCGCTGCTGCGCCTCGGCACCTCGCCCCGACTGCTGTTCGGCGCGGTCGCGCTGCGCACCCTCGCGGTGGGCAGCACGCTGCTGCTGACCGGCGGGGCGACCGCCGCACTGGCGGCCGCCGGACTCCGGTAGCGGTCTCCCGGAACGGGCCTCAGCCCGCCGCGGCGAGCTGGCCGCAGGCGCCGTCGATCTCCTGGCCACGGGTGTCGCGGACGGTCGTCGGCACGCCGTGCGACTGGAGGCGGCGGACGAACTCGCGCTCGTCCTCCGGCCGGGAGGCCGTCCACTTGGACCCGGGGGTCGGGTTCAGCGGGATCAGGTTGACGTGCACCCGACGGTTCTTGATCAGCCGGCCGAGCAGGTCCGCCCGCCAGGCCTGGTCGTTGATGTCCTTGATCAGCGCGTACTCGATGGAGATCCGGCGGCCGGACTTCTCCGCGTAGTTCCACGCCGCGTCCAGCACCTCGGCGACCTTCCAGCGGGTGTTCACCGGCACCAGCTCGTCGCGCAGCTCGTCGTCCGGGGCGTGCAGCGACAGCGCCAGACGGCAGCTGAGGCCCTCGTCGGCGAAGCGGTGCATCGCCGGGACGAGACCGACGGTGGAGACCGTGATGCCGCGCTGGGACAGGCCGAAACCGTCCGGCGCCGGGTCCGTCAGCCGGCGGATCGACGCCAGCACCCGGTTGTAGTTGGCCAGCGGCTCGCCCATACCCATGAAGACCACGTTGGACAGCCGCGCCTCGCCGCCCGGGATCTCCCCGGTCTTGAGCGCGCGCATCCCGGCGGCGATCTGCTCGACGATCTCGGCGGTGGACAGGTTGCGGGTCAGACCGGCCTGGCCGGTGGCGCAGAACGGGCAGTTCATGCCGCAGCCGGCCTGCGAACTGATGCACATGGTGACCCGGTCCGGGTAGCGCATCAGCACGGACTCCACGAGCGTGCCGTCGAAGAGCTTCCAGAGCGTCTTGCGGGTGGCGTCGTCGTCGCAGGAGACGTGCCGGACCACCGACATCAGCTCGGGCAGCAGGCTCCCGGTGAGCTTCTCCCGGCTGGCGGCGGGGATGTCCGTCCAGCTCGCCGGGTCGTTCGACATCCGGCCGAAGTAGTGGTTGGAGAGCTGCTTGGCGCGGAACGGCTGCTCGCCCAGCTCGGCGACGGCCTCCTTGCGCTCGGCGGGGCTCAGGTCGGCGAGGTGTCGCGGGGGCTTTGCGCCGCGCGGCGCGACAAAGGTGAGTTCTCCGGGCTTAGGCATGGTTGTTCCAGTGTCGCAGACGCGCGAGGGCCCCGGACGCCAGGCGTCCGGGGCCCTCCCTGGTACGTCTCGTACGCGCCGGTCAGCTGCCGACGAACGCGGCCAGCAGCAGCCAGACCACCGGGGCGGTCGGCAGGAGCGAGTCCAGCCGGTCCATGATGCCGCCGTGGCCGGGCAGCAGCGTGCCCATGTCCTTGATCCCGAGGTCCCGCTTGATCATCGACTCGCCCAGGTCGCCCAGGGTCGCGGTGACCGCCGCGCAGCCGCCCAGGATCAGGCCCTGCCACCAGCTGCCGCCGTCGATCATCAGCTGCATCAGCAGCGCGCCCGCCAGCATCGACAGCGCGATGCCGCCGGCCAGGCCCTCGCGGGTCTTGCCCGGGCTGATCGTCGGGGCCAGCTTGGTCTTCCCGAACTTGTAGCCCACCGCGTACGCGCCGGTGTCGCTGCAGATCGTCACGATCAGGAAGAGCACGATCCGCTGGGGGCCGTCGTCGGCCGCCAGCATCATCGCCACGAAGGTGGCCAGGAACGGCACGTAGAAGGCCGTGAACACGCCTGCCGTTATGTCCCGCAGGTAGTCCTCCGGCGGCTCGGCCATCCGCCAGACCATCACCGCCAGCCCGGTCAGCGCCAGCGCGGCGGCCGCCCACTGGATGCCGGACCAGTAACCGGTGGCGACCATGGCGACGCCGCCCACGACCAGCGGGATCAGCGGCGCCTTGATCTGCTTGCACTCGGAGAGCCGGCTGGTCAGCTCCCAGACGCCGACCGCGACCGCGGCCATCACGACGACCAGGAACAGCGCCTTCACCACGAACAGCGAGGCGACGATCACCGCCCCCAGGCCGACGCCCACGCCTATGGCGGCCTGGAGGTTACGGCCACCGCGCTGCTTGCGCGGCTGCGGCTGCGGGGCGGACTGGGCGGCCACGGGTGTCTCCTGCCCTGGGTGGGACGACGGCACGAAGTGGGGCTGCCCGGCCGCCAAGTGGTTCGCCGGCGGCGCGGGATGCACCGGTGCCCCCGGGTGCGGCGGGGTGCCGCGGCCGGGGGCGGGAGGGACGTCGTCGGATATCGCGCGCAGCACGACCGTCTCCGTCACGCCCGTCGGCGCCGGCTCGGGCTGGTCCTCCCGGAACAGCGGGCCGTTCAGCCGGCCGGACTCCCTGCCCTGCCCCTCGGCGGGCCCGGCCGGGCCACCGGTGGCGGGCCGGCCGTGGGCCGGGGGCCGACCGTGGACGGCGGACCGGCCGTGGGCGGGCGCGCCGGGCGGCGGACCGGGCTCGGCCGGCACGGGAGGCATGACCTGAGTCTCCTCCGCGTCGCCGCCCCAGTACACCGGAGGCTGCTGCGACTGATCCGAACGGAGGCCCGGCGCCCCGTGGGCGACGCCCGGCGCGCCCGGGGGCACGGCGTGGCCGCCCGGGTGGCCGGGGTGTCCCTGGGCCGGCGCCGGCTGCGCGCCGTACCCCGGCACCGGATGGGCCGGGGTACGGGCGGCCTGCGGGTGCGGCGCCGGATGGTGGGGCTGGAACTGCTGGTCGGACGGGCCCCAGTAGCCGGGGGCGTCAGGGGCGTCGTTCATCAGACCTCGAGCAGCTCGGCTTCCTTGTGCTTCAGCAGCTCGTCGACCTGGGCCACGTACTTGGCCGTGGTGTCGTCGAGCTCCTTCTCGGCGCGGCGGCCGTCGTCCTCGCCGACCTCGCCGTCCTTCACCAGCTTGTCGATGGCGTCCTTGGCCTTGCGGCGCACCGCGCGGATCGACACCTTGGCGTCCTCGCCCTTGGTGCGGGCGATCTTGATGAACTCCCGGCGGCGCTCCTCGGTCAGCTCGGGCAGCACCACGCGGATGATCGAGCCGTCGTTGGACGGGTTGACGCCCAGGTCGGAGTCGCGGATCGCCTGCTCGATGGCCTTCAGCGCGGTCTTGTCGAACGGCGAGACGACCGCCATCCGCGGCTCCGGCACCGAGAAGGAGGCCAGCTGGTTGATCGGCGTCACGGCGCCGTAGTACTCCGCGACGATCTTGGCGAACATCGCCGGGTGCGCACGGCCGGTGCGGATGGCCGCGAGGTCGTCCTTGGCGACGCCGACGGCCTTCTCCATCTTCTCCTCGGCCTCGAGGAGGGTCTCTTCGATCACTGTGGTCTCCCTGTCCGGTTCATCTGCTGTTGTCCCGACCGGTGTCGGCGCGGTGGCCGGTCCCGGCGTCGGCGCCGTCCAGTACGGCTGGTTGCTGCTCAGGCCCGGACAGAATCCTGGCTGATGAGTGTGCCGATCTTCTCACTCTTCACCGCGCGCGCGATATTGCCCTCCGCCAGCAGTTCGAAGACCAGCATCGGAAGGTTGTTGTCCTTGCACAGCGTGATCGCGGTGAGGTCGGCGACCTTGAGGTCGCGCGCGATGACCTCGGAGTACTCCAGCGCGTCGAACTTGACCGCGTCCGGGTTCGTCCGCGGGTCGGAGTCGTACACGCCGTCCACGCCGTTCTTGCCCATCAGCAGGACGTCGGCGTGGATCTCCAGGGCGCGCTGGACGGCCGTGGTGTCGGTGGAGAAGTACGGCATGCCCATACCGGCGCCGAAGATCACCACACGGCCCTTCTCCAGGTGCCGGACGGCCCGCAGCGGCAGGTACGGCTCGGCGACCTGGCCCATGGTGATGGCGGTCTGGACCCGGGTCTCGATGCCCTCCTTGACCAGGAAGTCCTGCAGCGCCAGGCAGTTCATGACGGTGCCGAGCATGCCCATGTAGTCGGAGCGGGCCCGGTCCATGCCGCGGACCTGGAGCTCGGCGCCCCGGAAGAAGTTGCCGCCGCCGATGACCACCGCGACCTCGGTACCGGCACGGACGACGGTGGCGATCTCCCGGGCGATCGC
Organism: Kitasatospora sp. NPDC127067; assembly: GCF_042724755.1. Lineage (NCBI taxonomy): Bacteria > Bacillati > Actinomycetota > Actinomycetes > Kitasatosporales > Streptomycetaceae > Kitasatospora > Kitasatospora sp. NPDC127067. The sequence goes on from NZ_JBHXEM010000027.1 coordinate 6,118, forward strand.
GTGCACGACGTCCGGGTCGACGCCGAGCCCGCCGCCACCGGCGAAGGCTTCACCGGACAGCTTGAGCAGCACCCGGCGGCGCGAGCCGTGCCTGGGGTCCTGCGCGGTCTCCTGCGTCTCCTGCATGGACTTCTCCTTTTTGCACCTACTGGTCACAGGCGCGGGTGTGCGGATGCCCCGCCTGCGCGTACACGAGAGGAGGCCACTGCCGCGGGAACCGGTTCGGTGTCCTGCACGGCAATGGCCTCCTCGTCGTTCATGGTGCCGACGCGAGCCCGCCCGTTGGGGATAGGCGCGGGGTGAGCCCGTTCGGCGTTCCTCCCGCCCCGATCAGCGGGCGGGGGCGGTTCCCAGCGTAAAGGGGCCGGGGACCAGGTGGAACGTGGCTCAGGCGCCGACGCGGAAACGCGCGAAGCGCTTGAGGGTGACGCCGTTCTCCTCGAGGACCTTGGCGACGGTCTTCTTGTTGTCCTTCGCGAAGGCCTGCTCCAGGACGGAGAACTCCTTCACGAAGCCGGTGACGCGACCCTCGACGATCTTCGGCAGGGCGGCCTCCGGCTTGCCCTCCTCGCGAGCGGTGGCCTCGGCGACGCGACGCTCGTTCTCGATGTCCTCGGCCGGGATGTCCTCGCGGGACAGGTACTTCGGGGCGAAGGCGGCGATGTGCTGCGCGACGTCCTTGGCGACCTCGGCGTTCTCCTTGTCCAGCTCGACCAGGACGCCGACGGCCGGCGGCAGGTCGGGGCTGGTCTTGTGCAGGTAGACCGCGACGAAGCCGTCACCGTCGAACTGGGCGAAGCGGCGGAAGACGATCTTCTCGCCCAGGGTCGCGTTGGCCTCGTCCACGAACTGCTGGACGGTCTTGCCGGCCTCGATCTCGGAGGCCAGGGCGGCGTCCAGGTCGGCCGGGGCGGTCTTGGCGACGTGGGCGGCGATGGCGTCGGCGACCTTGACGAAGTTGTCACCCTTGGCGACGAAGTCGGTCTCGCAGTTCAGCTCGACCAGGACGCCGGACTTCTTGTCCTCGGCGATCAGCGCGGCGACGGCGCCGTTGGAGGCGTCGCGGCCCTCGCGCTTGGCGACGCCCTTCTGGCCCTTGATGCGCAGGAGCTCGACGGCCTTCTCGACGTTGCCCTCGGCCTCGTCCAGGGCCTTCTTGCAGTCCATCATGCCGGCGCCGGTGAGCTCACGGAGCTTCTTGACGTCCGCGGCGGTGAAGTTCGCCATGGTGTGAATCTCTTCTCGCGTCTCGCGTGTCTGCGTGGAGTGACGCCGGGACCGATGGTCCGGTCCCGGCGCGGGAGAGAGGGGCACCCGCCGGCTTCGTACCGGCGGGTGCCCCTCACCCTTGGTACGTCAGGCCTGCTCGGCCGGCGCCTCGGCCGCGGGGGCCTCCTCGGCGGGCGCCTCGGCGGCGGGGGCCTCGGCGGCGGCGGGGGCCTCCTCGGCCTTCTTCTCGCCCTCGATGAGGTCCTTCTCCCAGGCGGCCAGCGGCTGGTCGGCACCCGGCTCGGCCTTGGCGTCGCCCTTGGCGACACCGGCGCGGGACTTGAGACCCTCGGCCACGGCGTCGGCGATCACGCGGGTCAGCAGGGTGACGGAGCGGATCGCGTCGTCGTTGCCCGGGATCTTGTAGTCGACCTCGTCCGGGTCACAGTTGGTGTCGAGGATGGCGACGACCGGGATGTTGAGCTTCCGGGCCTCGCCGACCGCGATGTGCTCCTTCTTGGTGTCCACGATCCAGACGGCGCTGGGAACGCGCTGCATGTCGCGGATACCGCCGAGGGTCTTCTCCAGCTTGTCGTGCTCGCGCTGGAGGACCAGGAGCTCCTTCTTGGTCAGGCCGGAACCGGCCACGTCCGAGAAGTCCAGCTCGCCGAGCTCCTTCAGGCGCTGGAGGCGCTTGTAGACGGTCGAGAAGTTGGTCAGCATGCCGCCGAGCCAGCGCTGGTTCACGTAGGGCATGCCCACGCGGGTGGCCTGCTCGGCGATGGCCTCCTGGGCCTGCTTCTTCGTGCCGACGAAGAGGACGCTGCCGCCGTGGGCAACGGTCTCCTTGATGAACTCGAAGGCGCGGTCGATGTAGTTCAGCGACTGCAGGAGGTCGATGATGTAGATGCCGTTGCGCTCGGTGATGATGAAGCGCTTCATCTTCGGGTTCCAGCGGCGGGTCTGGTGACCGAAGTGGACGCCGCTCTCCAGCAGCTCCCGCATCGTGACGACGGCCATTGCCGTGCTCCTTGGTGTTACGGCCCGGCGGCGGCACTGCCTCGCAGCGATCGCCCACAGCCGGGTCAGGCTCGGTTTGTCCGTGGCGGCCAGGTGACAGCCACGCCTGACGCCCCGAACGTGCCGAGCCGCTTGAACCCTCCCGGCCCGGGGGCCGGTCGAGCTCGGCGGACCGAGCGGCACTCGCACCTGGCGGGGCTGCGGACGAACCGCGTCCGACCGCCGGTGGCGGGGCGTGCGAAGTCGACCCGGCGGACCGGGTCGCGTGTGAAGTGTACGGGAAGCGCCGAGGCGCGAGCGACTCCACAAGTGGCCGGGGGCCCGCCGAAGAGCTGGGGGGAGCCCGGAGAACGGCCGGGGTGGGCGGGTTTCGGTGGGGGTGCGGCGGGGTCCCGGTAGCGGGTGCGGCGGGGTCGGTGCGGGGCCGGGCCGGGGTCCCCGGGCCGCTGCGGGAGCGGAGCCGGGGGTGGGCGTGCGGCAGGGCGCGGGGGTGGGGTGCGAGCGGGGGGCGGGGGGTGCGAGCGGGGGCGGGCGCGATGGCGGGTGCGGGCTCGTCGGCTGCGGGCCCGGGGGCGGGTGCGGGCTCGGGTCCGGCGGCGGCCGGCACGCGGTCCGTCAGCGGCGGGCCGCTTGTACACCGGATGGTGGCGTTCGTACACCCGTCAGGGGGATGGCGGTCGGGCGCGAGGACGGTTTGTCCACAGGAATCCGAATGCGGGTGGTGCTGGGGACACCGGGCGGCGAGCCTGCGGGCATGACTGGTCGCGGGTGGTTCGGCGGGGTGTCCGTGGTGGTGAAGGTGATGACGGTGGTGCTCGTGGTCGTGCTCGCGCTCGGGCCGTCGGGGGCTTTCGGCGCCGTCGGCGTCTCGGGGGCTTCGGGCGCCGTCGGGGATTCGGGCGCCGTCGGAGCGTCGGGACGCACGGGTGCGGCCGACCTCCCGGGCTCGGCCGGCGGGGCCGGGTGGGGTGGAGCGCGCGCCTGGCCGGTGGGCGGGCCGGGCGGGGTGCTGGGCCGCTTCGAGCCGCCGGCGAAGGTCTGGGCCGCCGGGCACCGGGGGGTGGATCTCGCCGCCGAGCCGGGGGTGGAGGTCCGGACGGCGGCTCCCGGAGTGGTCGCCTTCTCCGGGCTGGTGGCAGGGCGGCCGGTGGTGACCGTCGCCCATCCCGGCTCGGGCTCTCCCCCGCTGCGGACCACCTACCTGCCCGTCACCGGCACCGTCCCGGTCGGCACCCCGGTGGCCGCCGGACAGCCGATCGGGCTGCTCGCTCCGGACGGGCGCCACTGCGCCGGGCGGGACTGCCTGCACTGGGGGCTGCTGCGCGGAAGCCGCTACCTGGACCCGCTGGCCCTGTTCGGCGCGGGCACGGCGCGACTGCTGCCGTTGAGAGGCGCGGACGGGTAGGACCGGGGCCGAGATCAGGCTCGGGACCGGCCAGGTTCAGGTTCAGGTTCAGGTGCCGGTTCCGGGGTGGACGAGTCCGTGCAGCACCATCGCGACGGCGGCGTCGGCGATCTCCTCGGGGCTCTCGGTCGCACAGCCGGTGCGGCCTCCGCCCGTGGCCTGCTCGGCCCTGCGGGTCGCCGCCTCCACGACGCCCTGGACCAGGGCCGCGGCGAGCCGGGGCTGCGCGTGGCCGAGGTCCTCCAGTGTCCGGCCGACCAGACCGGCCAGCCTGCCGTGCGCGGCCCTGATCCGCTCGCGCGCGGCCTCGTCGAGCTCCAGTGCCGAGATCGCCACCACCGCCCGGTGCCGGGGGTCGGCGGCCAGCGCCAGCTGGCCGCGGACGTAGGCCTCGATCCGCTCGACGGCGGTGTCGCAGCTCTCCATCCCGGCCTTGATCTCGGCCGCCCAGAGCGGGAGGTCCACCTCGCAGAGCGCCTCGACCACGGCGGCGCGGGAGCGGAAGTACTCGTAGACCGAGGAGCGCGCCAGCCCGGTGCGCGTCGCGAGTGCGGGGAAGGTCAGGGCCTCCATGCCACCCTCGGCGAGCAGGATGCGGGCAGCATCGAGAAGCGCTGCGCGCTGGAGCTGGCGATGCTCGGCCACCGTGGCCGCTCGGATCTTCGGCACGCTCCCACTCTACGGAGCCATACCTCCGGCCGGTACGGCGCCGCGCATCGGGAAGATGCCCGGGCCCCACGAGCGGCTTCCGGCGGCCAGGTGTCGACGCCCGGGCGCCGGCGCCCTATCGGATGTCCGACAGCTTGGCGCGCAGCTGGAGGACGGACTTGGTGTGGATCTGGCTCACCCGGCTCTCCGTCACCCCCAGCACCTGTCCGATCTCGGCGAGGGTGAGGCCCTCGTAGTAGTAGAGCGTCACCACCGTCTTCTCCCGCTCGGGGAGGGTGTTGACCGCCTGGGCGAGCAGCCTGCGCAGTTCGCGGTCCTCGGCCACCTCGACCGGGTTGTCCGCGCCGTGGTCCTCCAGGGTGTCCATCAGGCTCAGCCGGTCGCCGCCCTCCCCCACCGGGTGCAGCAGTTCGTCCAGCGCCACCACGTTGGCCAGCGACAGCTGGCTGAAGATGGCGTGCAGGTCCTCGATCGCGATGCCCATCTCGGCCGCGACCTCCGGCTCGTGCGGCGTCCGGCGCAGCCGGGCCTCCAGCGTCGCGTACGTCCGCTCGACCGCCTTCGCCTTCTGCCGTACCGAGCGCGGGATCCAGTCCAGGGCACGCAGTTCGTCGATGATCGCGCCGCGGATGCGGCTGATCGCATAGGTCTCGAACTTGATGGCGCGGCCGATGTCGAACTTCTCGATCGCGTCGATCAGCCCGAAGACCCCCGAGGAGACGAAGTCCGCCTGTTCCACGTTGGAGGGCAGACCGACCCCGACCCGCCCCGCCACGTACTTGACGAGCGGTGAGTAGTGCAGGATCAGCTGCTCGCGCAGCCGCTGGTCCCCGCTCTCCTTGTAGGAGCGCCAGAGTTCCTCGAGCGCGGTGCGGCCCTGGGTCGCGGCCTCCCGGGCGTCCTGCCCCTGGTCTCCGCCTGCCGCCCTCTCCCGGCGGGGCGGCGACACCGGCGAGGCGAAGGCCGGGGAGGCGGCGCTTCCGCCCGACGCACTACCGGGCGACCGGGGCGCGCCGGCCACTACCGCGCCGGGGGGCACCCCGGCGGGTGCACCGGCGGGCGCGCCGGCGGAGCCTGCCGTGTCCGCGCCCTGGACCGGCTCGGCACCCCGGGCCGCGTCCGTAGGCTGGGGCGCCACCGCCGGCCGCCCGCCCTGGCGCGACAGGCCTCCCATCGTCCCCGCCGACTTGGCCGGGAAGTCGGGCACGGGGCGCCTCTCGGTCCGCGGCCCTCCCGAGGACCGAGCGCCACCGGTCACTCTGTGTCCGGGAATGTGTGTGGGCATGCGTTGGTCTGCGCCGTTCTGCCGAGTCATGTGCTGATAGGGAAGGCATGTGGAGCGTAGCGTGACCAACTCACTGCAAAGCGCTACCGCCACTCGGTCGTCCCCCGATCCGGTGGCGTTCGCACACCGGATCCGGGCGACGAACAGGAGAACGGATCGGCAGGTCAGCAGGGCGGCTCCGACGTGCGTTCCCTCGACGCGAGCGCGTTCTCCGTTCCGGCGATCACCTCCTGCGCACCACGCGCCAGTGCGCGCCGTGCCGCTCCACGTAGCCGAGCGAGCCCAACTCGTAGAGCCGTTGAAGGACCTCGTCCGGCGGGAGACCGGACTGCCGGGCCAGTCGCTCGACCGGGGCGCCCTCCGGCGTTGCCGGCACGGCTTCCAGCACCCGGGCGACCGCCGGCTCCAGCAGGTCGCGCGGGAGCACCGGACCGCTGCGCTGCGGTGCCAGGTCGTCCCCGATCGCCCCGATCAGCTCGGTGATCTCGGCCGCGTCGGTGACCAGGACGGCGGCGCCGCTGCGGATCAGGGCGTGCACCCCGGCGGAGAAGGCCGAGGTCACCGGGCCCGCGACGCCCATGGTGTGACGGTTGAGGTCCCGCGCCCGTCTGGCCGTGCTCAGGGCGCCGCTGCGCACCGCCGCCTCGACCACCACGGTTCCCCGGGTGAGCGCCGCGATGACCCTGTTGCGCAGGACGAAGCGGAAGCGGTTCGGGTGCTCCCCGGGCGGGAGTTCACTGACCAGCAGACCCTGGACGCCGATCCGCCGGATCAGTTCGGCGTTGCCCTTGGGGTAGGCCACGTCGACGCCGCAGGCGAGCACGGCGGCGGTCATTCCGCCGACCGCGAGTGCCCCGCGGTGTGCGGCCGCGTCGATCCCGTAGGCCGCTCCGGAGACCACCGTCCAGCCGCGCTCCGCCAGTTGGGCCGACAGCTCCCCCGCGACGTGGGCGCCGTAGGCGGTGCAGGCGCGGGAGCCCACCAGCGCGACCGAGCGGAGCGCGAGCAGCCGCAGCGAGCCGGTACCCGCCACCCAGAGCCCGACCGGACGTCCGTCACCCAGGTCGTCGAGTTGGCTGGGCCACTCTGTGTCCCCCGGAATGATGAACCGTCCGCCGACGTCCCGTACCCGTTTCAGGTCCATCTCCGGGTCCAGGCCCGGGAGCCGCGCCTGGTACCCGGCCAGTCGGGTGGCGTCCAGTCCGGGATGGTCGGGCACCGTCCCGTCCCGGATCGCCTTGACCACGTCGACGGCGGAGAGTTGGCCGAGCCACCGGCCGACCACCGCGTCCCCCGGTTCGCTGAGCCGGCCGATCAGCACCCGGGCGAGGCGCTCGGGCTCGGGCCCGTCGTTGGTTGCGGCACCGGCCCCGGCCTCGGCCGCGCCGGGAATTCGAGGTTGCCTCAGCAGCTGGTTCATGCCTCACCCTTCTGGTTCCGCGAACGGTCGTCGAGCGCCCCGGGCGTCCCGGGCGTCGCTGGCGTCCTGGGCGGCGCGGACCAGCCGTCCTCCGGACTGTCGCGCTGTGCCGGGATTCCGCCGAGCTGGCCGAGGGCCCGCTCGGCCAGCGGGAGTCCGTGCTCCACGCCGGTGCGCAGGACCAGCGCGGTGCGCACGTCCCGCTGGTCCGGCCGGTCGCGTCCGGCGAGGTCGGCGACCGTCCAGGCGACCCGGAGTACCCGGTCCAGGCCCCGGGCGGTCAGCAGCCCCCGCTCCAACTGCCGCGCGACGTCGTTGAGCGCGCCGGGCCCGAGCTGCCAGCGGGTGCGCAGTTCGTGGCCCGGCACCTCCGCGTTGGTCCGCCACGGGGTGTCCGCCAACCGGGCCGCCGCCCGCTCACGCGCGGCCAGCACTCTGGCCGCGACGGTCTCGGTGGTCTCCGCCGTGGTGTCCCGTTCCATGAGCTCGACCCTGGTCACCGGGGCCACCTGGACCTGGAGGTCGACCCGGTCCAGCAGCGGCCCGGAGAGCCGCCCCTGATAGCGGCTGACCATGGCCGGGGTGCACTCGCAGCCCTCGCCCCGCCGCGAGTACCGGCCGCACGGACAGGGGTTGGCCGCCAGGCAGAGCAGGAAGCGGGCCGGGAGCCGCAACGAGCCGGCCGAACGGGCGATCACCACCTCGCCCGCTTCCAGCGGCTGGCGCAGCGCGTCGAGCACCCGGACCGGGAACTCCGGCGCCTCGTCCAGGAAGAGCACGCCCCGGTGGGCCAACGAGACCGCCCCCGGTCTCGGCAGACCGCTGCCGCCACCGACGATGGCCGGCATCGTCGTGGAGTGGTGCGGAGCGCAGTAGGGCGCGGTGTCGATCAGTGGACGCCCGGCCGGGAGCAGCCCGGCCACCGAGTGGACGGCGGTGACCTCCAGTGCCTCCTTCTGGGTCAGCGGCGGGAGCAGCGAGGGCAGCCGCTCCGCCAGCATCGTCTTGCCCGCCCCCGGTGGGCCCTTCAGGTAGAGGTGGTGGCCTCCGGCGGCGGCGATCTCCAGGGCCCGCCGGGCCTCGTACTGGCCGGCCACATCGGCCATGTCGAGCCGGGCCGCGCGGTCGTCGGGCAGGCCCCGCACCCCCGCGCTGGGCAGCATCAGACCGGCCATCAGCGGATCCGGCCGGCCGCCGATCGGGTCGGGCGGCTCCTCCGGGGTTTCCGCGCCGGTCAGGGTGGCGACGAGCTGGCGCAGGCTGCGGACGCCGATCACCGTCACCCCGGGAACGAGCGAGGCCTCGGGCGCGGTCTGCTCGGCGACCACGACCCGCTCGTACCCCGCGTCGGCGGCGGCCAGCACCGACGGCAGCACTCCCCTGACCGGCCGCACCCGGCCGTCCAGCCCCAGCTCGCCGATGATCAGCAGGTCGGCGATGGCGGCGGGGTCGAGCCGTTCCGCGGCGGCCAGCACGGCGCAGGCGACCGCGAGGTCGAAGCCGCTGCCGCTCTTGGGCACCGAGGCGGGGCTGAGGCCGACCGTCAGCTTGCGCTGTGGCCAGGCCTCGCCGCTGTTCACGACCGCGGCACGGACCCGGTCGCGGGCCTCGGTGAGCGCCTTGTCGGGAAGGCCGACCAGGGTGAACGCCGCCACCCCGGGCTCCAGATCGGCCTGGACCTCGACGATCACTCCGTCGACGCCGACCAGCGCGACGGAACAGGTACGGGCGAAGGCCATCTCAGACCACCCCCCGCAGATGGTCGACCAGGGCCGCACCCCGCGCCCGGTTGACCACCGCGACCAGGTCGATCCGCACCCCGCCCGGTGGGGCGGGCGGCCATTGCGGATCGGTGGGCCCCGGGTCGTAGCCGGGCCCGGCCAACTCCGCGAAGTGACCGGGCCAGCGCTCGGCCATCCAGCGCTCGGCCAGGCGCTGCAGTCGGGCGGCCTTGGCCCGGTCGATGGCCTCGGTGGGCTGCTGGAACCCCCGCTCGGAGCGGGTCTTCACCTCGCAGACCGCCACGGTGTCGCCGTCGAGGGCGACGATGTCCAGCTCGCCCTCGACGCAACGCCAGTTGCGGTCCAGGATGCGGAGCCCGGCCTCGGTGAGGCGGCGGGCGGCGACCCGCTCCCCGTAGCGGCCGAGCCCGTTCTTGGTGCTGCGCTCCGGGATCGCCCGCGGGGTCTTCCCGGCTGCGGCCGTGTCCGGTACGGCCTGGTCCTGCACGACGGTGTGCTGCATGGTGACCACCTCCGCCGAGGAGGCTGCACCAAGGCGCGCGCCGAGGCCCGGGAATTCCCTGCCCCTGTGGATAACCCGGGCCTGTGGACAACTTTTGTCACCCGCAGGAGTGAGAAGCCCCGTTCCTCCCGAAATCGGCTGGACAACGCGGGACGGAGTCGTTCAACGTCAGTTCCCGAAGCCGGACTCGTCCGAGGGCAGCTCCAGGTCGCTCTTCGCGAGTTCCTCGATGTTCACGTCCTTGAAGGTCAGCACCCGGACCTTGCGGACGAACCGGGCCGGCCGGTACATGTCCCAGACCCACGCATCCGCCATCGACACCTCGAAGAACACCTCGCCCTGGACCGAGTGCACCTGCAGCTCGTAGTCGTTGGTGAGGTAGAACCGTCGCTCGGTCTCGATCACGTACTTGAACAGGCCGACGACGTCCCGGTACTCCCGGTAGAGCTTGAGCTCCATCTCGGTCTCGTACTTCTCGAGATCTTCGGCACTCATCCAGGCGTCCCCTCAACTTGTCACGTCCACCCATTGTGGACCACCGCACCCACGGTCAGAGCCGTACCGGATCCACCGGCGGGCCCTCGGCCAGCAGCCGCTCCAGGAAGTCCGCCAGACCGGGCGGATAGACCGTCTCGGCGGTCCCCCTCAGTTCCTCGACCGTCCACCAGCGCGCCGCGAGCAACTGGGCGTGCTCGTCGGCGCCCATGCCCGAGTGGTCCAGCCCCGTCTCCGTGGTCCGGGCCAGGTGGAACCACTGCTCCTGCTCGTAGCGCTGTCCCTGAAAGGAGAACGACACCGTGCCGTACGCCACCAAGGGCCCCAGGTCCACACCCCGCAAGCCGGTCTCCTCGGCGAGCTCCCGCTCGGCGGCCCCGCGCACGTCCTCCCCCGGCTCCAAGCCGCCTCCGGGCGTGAACCACCACGTCTCCCCCGGGGTGGCCGGATCGGCCCCCAGGAAGAGGAGGATGCGGTCCAGCCCGTCCAGCAGCAGGATCCGCGCCGCCCTGCGGCGCCGTGCTGTCATGGCAGCGCTCCACGCTCCTTCCGTCCGCATCGGTGGCGCTACCGATCCTGCCACCCGACGCGGCCGTCCGGGGCGATGTTCGGCAGAGCGGCCCGCCGGGCGACGGTCCCGCTCAGGCGCCGCGCCCCCGGAGCCGGCGGGCCAGACCCGCCACCCCGCCCACCACCGAGGTCACGAGGATCAGCGCCGCGCCCGCAACAGCGGCGGCGGCGAAGGGCCCCAGCGGCCCCGGCTGCGAGGCCTTCGGGCCCGCGAAGCCGTCGAAGTCCGTGACCCGGCCGAGCAGGCCCATGCGGCCGAAGGGCAGCACCGTGGCCTCGACCCTGGCCTCGACGGCCTCGGCCGGGACGGTCCCGTCGTCGACCTCCAGGTGGGTGCGGGAGTCGAGCGAGCCCATCCGGTTGTCGCCGAGCAGGAACAGCCGGCCCTGCGGCACCGTGCCGCTGAACGAAGCGCCCTGGCGGCCCTGTGTCGCGAGGTAGGGCTCGTCCACCGGCTGCCCGTTGACCGTCAGCCGGTAATCGGCCCCGGTGGTGGCGACGGTGTCCCCGCCGACCGCGACCACCCGCTTGACCATGAGCTCACCGCCCCAGGCCTGGTCCCGGAAGACCACCACGTCGCCCCGCCCGATGTCGCCGCCGCCGACCTTGCGGGCGAGCACGGTGTCCCCGGCGCGCAGGGTCGGGTGCATCGAGGCGGTGGGGATCTTGTACGGCCGGTAGTCGATCGCGATCAGGGCGAAGCCGCCGACCATCAGCACCAGCCCCAGCGCCAGGGCGACGCCCTGGAGCACCGCGGCGGCCCCGCGGCGCCCACGGGCGGGTACCGGAGGGCGGTCGACCGTCTGCTCCACGACACTGCTCATCGACACCGTCCACCTCTGGCCGACCGGAGAACACCACTGGCACGCCGGAGGCACGGGCGGAAAAGCCGACGGGCCGTGGCACGTCCGAGCAGATTACTCGTCGGTACCACGGCCCGCGCAAGAGCCGGGGCCAACCCGGCGGAACACGATCCGGTGGAGCTCAGGACTCCTTGCGGTGCTCCGCCCGGCCCCGCACCCGACGGACCAGCGGGAGCAGGGCGACGGCCCCCACCGCACCGGCCACGGGGGGCGCCATCGGCGCGGCCGCCGCCAGGCCCTTCTGGTCGAAGGTGTCCGGCACCGGCAGCGTGGACCAGTGGCTGATCGGCCAGGCCACCACGAACGCGCGCCCGATCACGTTGTCCACCGGGACGGTGCCGCCACCCGGCTGGTCCATGTGGAAACGGGAGTCCAGCGAGTTGGCGCGGTGGTCACCCATCACCCAGATCCGGTCCTTGGGCACCTTGACCGGGCCGAAGGGGTGGTCGCCGCAGGGGGTGTTGCCCTGGTAGACGTACGGCTCGTTGAGGGCGACACCGTTGACCTTGACCGGCCCCTCGCCCTCGCACTCGACGGTGTCCCCGCCGACCGCGATGACCCGCTTGATCAGGTCCTTCTCGTTGGCGGAGGGCATCAGACCGACGAAGCTGAGCACGTCCTGCACGCCCCGGAGGAAGGCGTTGCTGCTCTGCTGGGTCGGCTCGTCGCTCAGCCAGCCGCCCGGGTCGTGGAACACCACGACCTCACCGCGCTCGGGCTCGGCCCCGAACCACGGGGTCAGCTTGTCCACCAGGACGCGGTCGCCGACCTGCAGCGTGTTCTGCATCGATTCCGACGGAATGGAGAACGCCTGGACGAAGAACGTCTTGATCACCAGCGCGAGGATCAGCGCGATGCCGACCAGGATCGGCAGTTCCTTCCAGAACGAACGCGGCTTGCGCGGCTTGGAGGGAGCCTCCGACTCCGATCCGTCCGCGGGCTCGGCCCCCGCGTGCGAGGAGTCCGGGGAGTCCTCCGAGCCGGCACCCTGCCCGTCAGCGGTCTGCGCCGCCGCGTCCTCGACCGAGGCCGAGGAGGCCGCGGACTCGGCGGACCGGTCCGCCCGACGACCTGGGCCCTCGGGCTCTCCGGCGCCTGATCGGGCGCCGATCACCAAATCCCCCACAACGTCTCCTCCCTGCTGTGCGGACGCCCGCGCGCCCGCGCTCAGAGTGCCGCACAGCGGGCACCACGCTCACCACGACCATGAACGCCTCAGGGCTGCCCACCGCGGACTCCCCCGACACCAGCACGGCCTCGGCACACGACCGGGACCACTCCCGGCCGCACCTGCACTTCTCTATCACTCCCAGGCATCCGGCTCGCGGTCCCACACGCGAGGCCCGTCCGGTCGACGGCCGGCGCTGCTCACTCCGGAGGCCGCCCCGACCTGCGCGCGACGAACGGAAGGATGCCCAACACACCCATAACGAGCGGGGGTTCCACAGGAACCGGCCCAACGCCCACCGACTCCGCGGCAGTTCCGCCGGCCTGCGGCATCCGGGCGAGAGAGGAGAGTGAACCTGGCGCATCGAGTTGATGGAAGCGGTCCAGCGGCCAGGCGATCACGAACGCGCGGCCGACCACGTCGCTCAACGGGACCGTTCCCTGGCCCGGATTGCCCATGTGGAAACGGGAGTCGGCGGAGACGTCCCGGTGGTCGCCCATGACCCACAGCCGTCCCTGTGGCACCTGCACCTTGAAGGTCTGCCGGGACGGCGGGTTGCCGGGCGCGAGGTAGGACTCCTCCACCGGACGACCGTTGACACTGAGGCGCCCCTGTGCGTCGCAGCACTCGACGGTGTCCCCGCCGACGCCGATCACCCGCTTGATCAGGTCCTGCTCGTTGTCGGAGGGCAGCAGTCCGACGAAGGTCAGCACCTGTTTGGCCCCGCCCAGCACCGGGCCGTCGCCGGACGGCTTCCGGTCGCGCTCCAGCCAGCCGCCCGGGTCCTTGAACACCACGATGTCGCCGCGCTGCGGCTCACTGCCGAACCAGGGGGTCAGCTTGTCGACCAGTACCCGGTCCCCGATCTGGATGGTCTGCTCCATCGAGCCCGAGGGGATCACGAACACCTGGATCAGGAAGGTCTTCATCACCAGCGCCACCAGCAGGGCCACCAGGACGATCAGCGGCACCTCGCGCACCAGCGAGCGCTTGCGCCGACCGGCCGCCTTGCGGGCACTGCGACGGCGCTCGGCCCGACCGCGTGTCGGCGGGGCACCGGTCGGCCCCGATCCGGCGCCGCCGTCCTGCCCCGGTCCCGCGGTCGCCGCTCCCCCGGCGGCCGGACGGTCGGCGAGCCGTCCCCTACCCCTGGTCCCCATGACCACCCGTCCCCGCAGTCGGGGCGAAGGCCGCGGGCCGGTCCAGGCCGGTCCAGTGCGAGAACGGGTAGACCACCCAGTCCGCCCTGCCGATCACCTTCGCCTCGGGTACGAAGCCGCCGCCGGGCTCGCCGAGGTGGTCGCGGGAGTCCCGGGAGGCGCTGCGGTGATCACCCATCACCCACAGCTTGCCGGCGGGCACGACGATGTCGAAGGCCACGCTCGACGGGTCGTCGCCCGGGGACAGGTAGGAGGTCTCGTCGATCGACACGCCGTTGACGGTGATCGGCGCGCCCGGGCCGGTGCTGGTCACCCGGTCCCCGCCAACGCCGATCACGCGCTTGACGTAGACCGTGTTCCCGGCCGGGGCCAGACCGAGGTCCTGGGCGAACGAGCGCAGGCCGTCCCAGAAGCCGGGCGGCTTCGCCGACTCCCGGAGGAAGGAGCCCGTCCCGTCGAAGACCACGACGTCGCCCCGGCGGGGGTGGCCGCCGAAGGCGTAGGCGAGCTGGTTCGCGACCAGCCGGTCGCCCGGGCGCAGGGTCTCCTCCATCGACCCGGAGGGCACCGAGAACGGACGCGCGACGAAGGCGTTCACCAGCAGCAGGGCTGTCAGGCAGATCCCGGCCACCAGCAGCAGGTCGCGCGAACGCGAGTGCCCCGGCTCCTCGTCCTGCTCCGGGCCGTCGTCTCCGCAGCCGCCCGTCCGCTCCCCGACGCGTTCAGGGCCCTCGACCTGCTCCGGTACCTCAGTGCGCTCCGGTACCTCGGCATGCTCCGGCCCGCCGGTGGCCGCCGGGCCGTCCACACCATCCGCCGCGGCACCCCCGTCGTCGACCCCGGCGGAACCGCTCCCGGAAACGACCGCGGACCGCGACAGCGAGTCCGCACCGGTGGGTGCGGGACTGCCGTCGCGGTCCGCGGGTGGTTCGTGCGTGCTCATCGGGGGGTGAGCTTACCTTGCGGTCGTTCGCCCCCCTCGGAGCGTTCCGATCCCCGGCGAGGCCGGGGGCCGGTGGATCAGCGGTCGCGCTTCTCCTTGATCTTCGCGGCCTTGCCGCGGAGGTCACGCAGGTAGTACAGCTTGGCGCGGCGAACCGCACCGCGGGTCACGACCTCGATCTTCTCGACGACCGGGGTGTGCACCGGGAAGGTGCGCTCCACGCCGACGTTGAAGCTGACCTTGCGGACGGTGAAGGTCTCACCGATACCGGCGCCGTGGCGGCGGATGACGACGCCCTGGAAGACCTGGACACGGGAGCGGTTGCCCTCGATGACCCGGACGTGAACCTTCAGGGTGTCACCGGCGCGGAAGGCCGGAATGTCGCTACGCAGCGAGGCCGCGTCGACAGCAGCGAGCTTGTTGCTCATGTTGCTCTCCATCGCAGGCGCCACGGGCCGCCCACGGAAAATCGTCACAATGGGGTTTGCTGCGGGCCGCATCGGCTGACGACGATCCCCCCGTGGCGAGGGCGCCGGTCCACGTGTCCCCTACGGAAGGGAACCAGCGACAGACAACAGCCGCCTATTCTTCCACATCACCGGCCACGGACCGAAATCGGCCGAGCCGCTCGTCCCAGGCCAGGCCGAGGATGCTCAGCGCCTCCCGCTCCTTCTTGTCGAAGGCTCCGTACTGCCAGCGCTCGACCAGGTCGGGCCGGTTCGCCAGGGTCCGGGCGAAGGCCTGCTCGCGGCGCCAGCGGGCGATCCTGCCGTGGTTGCCGCTGAGCAGCACGTCCGGCACCGTCCGGCCGCGCCACTCGGCGGGCTTGGTGTAGACCGGGCCCTCCAGCAGGTCGGCCATCGCGCCCGGCGCGAAGGAGTCGTCGCGGTGGGACTCGGCGTTGCCGAGCACCCCCGGCAGCAGCCGGGCGATCGCCTCGACCATCACCAGCACGGCGACCTCGCCGCCGGCCAGCACATAGTCGCCGATCGAGGCCTCGACCACCGGCATCCGGGTGGCCGCTTCCTCGATCACCCGGCGGTCGATGCCCTCGTACCGGGCGGGGGTGAAGGCCAGCCAGGGGCGCCCGGCCAGTTCCTGGGCGAGCTCCTGGGTGAACGGTCGCCCGCTCGGCGTCGGGACGATCAGGGTGGGCACCTGCCCCTCGGGGCCGCCGGCGATCACCGCGTCCAGCGCCTCGCCCCACGGCTCGGGCTTCATCACCATGCCGGGGCCGCCGCCGTACGGGCTGTCGTCGACCGTGCGGTGCACGTCGTGGGTCCACTCGCGCAGGTCGTGGACGTGCACGTCCAGCTGGCCGCGGGCGCGGGCCTTGCCGACCAGCGAGACGTCCAGCGGCTCCAGGTACTCGGGGAAGATCGTGACGACGTCGATCCGCATGCCGCTCCGCGCACCGCCGGCCCCCGCGTCGTCCGCCCCGGCGCCGCTCGTGGCCGCGCCGCTCGTGGCCGCACCGCTCGACACGGCGCCGTCGGCCGCCGGAACGTCCGCCCCGGCGTTCTCCTCCGCGGTCACTGCGACTCCTCCGAGCCCTCGGCGCCGTCGGCACCCTCAGCGGTCTCGGCGCCCTCGGCCGAGGAGGTCCCCGCGACGTCGGCCTGCTCTGGGTCGATCAGCCCGGGCGGCGGGGTGATCACGGCGCGCTGGTTCTCCAGATCGATGGTCGGCACGATCTGGCTGACGAAGGGCACCAGCACCTCGGTCCCGTCTGCCTTCCTGACCGTGAGCAGGTCCTGGTAGGGCAGGTGGAGGACCTCGGTCAGCTCGCCGACCAGGGTGCCGTCCAGCAGCACCACGTCCAGGCCGATCAGCTGGTGGTCGTAGTACTCCTCCGGGTCCTCGGGGCTCTCCTCCGGGTCGACCTCGGAGATGAGCACGGTGCCGCGGAGGGCCTCGGCCGCGTTGCGGTCCTTGACGCCGGCGAAGCGCAGCAGCAGCCGGCCGCTGTGCACCCGGCCCGACTCGACGGTCAGCGGCCCGACCGACGCGGGGTCGGTGAGCACGACGGCACCGGGGCCGAGCCGGAGTTCCGGCTCGTCGGTGCGGACCTCGACACTGACGTCCCCCCTGATGCCGTGGGCACGGCCGATCCTGCCGACGACGAGCTGCACGGTGATCGTTCTCCTGGAGTTCCTGAGCCGAAACGAAAAGCGACGGCGACGGGCTGCGAAGCGATGATGCGAGGGAAATGCGGAGGGAAATGCGAAAAGGGCGACCGGGACGACATGCGTCCCGGTCGGCCTCACAAGCCCTGACGGCTGAACGAGCAGCAGCGTCAGCGAATGTTGTCCACGTCGACCAGGTCGACCCGGACGTTGCGACCGCCGAGGGCGCCGACCACGGTGCGCAGAGCGCGCGCCGTACGGCCGCCCCGGCCGATCACCTTGCCGAGGTCATCGGGGTGCACTCGCACCTCGATGGTGTTACCCCGACGCAGGTTGCGCGAGCGCACCTGCACCTCGTCGGGGTGCTCGACGATGCCCTTCACCAGGTGGTCGAGGGCGTCCTCGATCACGATCAGGCCTCGGCGGCGACGTCGGCCTCGGCCTCGGCCTTGTCCGACTTCTTGGCCTTCGGGGTGATGGCGACACCGGTGGTGGCGTCCTCGAAGCCGGCGACGGCCTTCGCGAACAGGTGCGAGAAGTCCTCGACCTTCGGCTCGGCGACCAGCAGCGGCGCCGGAGCCGGCAGGCCCTTGAACTTCTGCCAGTCGCCGGTCAGCTTCAGGATGGCGAGCACCGGCTCGGTCGGCTGGGCGCCGACGGACAGCCAGTACTGGGCGCGGTCGCTGTCGACCTCGATCTTCGAGGGGTTGTAGGTCGGCTGGTAGATGCCGATCTCCTCGATCGCGCGGCCGTCACGCTTGGTGCGGGCGTCGGCGACGACGATGCGGTAGTGCGGGGAGCGAATCTTGCCGAGACGCTTCAGCTTGATCTTGACTGCCACGGGAGTGGATTCTCCTGGTGTTGACGTGGGTGAGCGGGCTCGCCATCGCGTGGGGTTGCGCGGCGGACCGTTCAAGGGACACGCCAGCCGTAGGAGAGAGGGGTCCTGCTCGGCTGCCGAGTACTCAGCTGTCCATTCTGCCACATCGGCGAGAACCGGCTGAACGCGGGACCGGGAGCCCGGTCAGAGCTCGACCGGGAGCCCCCGCTCCCGGTCCAACCCGAAGACGTCACCGCTGTCCTGCTGTACCGCTCATTCGGTACCACTCATTCGGTACCGCTCACTCTGCCGCCCGGTGCCGCTCATTCCGGCCGGACCGCTGCCCGCACAGCAGCCCGCCGGGACGTCGAACGACTAAGCGATCTTGAACGGCTGCTGGCACGCGCCGCAGACGATGGACGCCTGCGCGAGCACCGACGGAACGACCCGGACGTTGCGCCCGCAGCCGCAGACCGCCTTGACCCGCACGCCACCCCCGGAGGAGCCGTGCCGGGCCGCCGGGCCGCGGAAGGCGCGCGTCGCGCCGTCGCCGGCCACCGCCTCCTGGTGCGCCCCGAGGGCACGGTCCAGGCGCTCGATGGTCTCGGTGTACCGCTCCTGCGTCTCCTTGAGCATGGTCACCTGGGAGAAGCCGCTGCTCGCGTGCGGCTCGACCGGGTGCGCCAGGCCCAGCTCGGAAGCGAGCATCAGGAAGCGCCGGTTGTGGTAGCGGCCGGCCCGCGAGGTGTCCCGGATGTCCCGGGCCGCGGCCAGACCGTGGGCGGCCTCGTGCAGGAGTCGCTCGAAACCGAGCCGTGTCCCGCAGGCCGAGGAGGACTCGCCGATCAGCGCCTCGGGCGAGGCGAGGTCGGGGAGGTCCTGGTGGTAGGCCTGGATGTCACTCCAGGCGGCGGCCAGTTCGGCCGCGAGAACGAGGGGCTGTGTCGTGCTCACGCTAGACCAACGATGGAGTGCGAGCCGATGTTCCGCATGTTCTCGTTCTTGGGAAATTCACAGGGAACTCCCAGGAATGCAAGGCCGCGCGCGAATTGCGCGTTCCGGATCTGACGCAAGACCAACCCCCTGCCGGTTTCGGCCCGTCGCGAGGTCGGCGGGCCTGGTGAATTTCCGTCCGGGGAGCGGGCTGTCGCCACCCAGGACGTACGGCCCGTGGGCCTGCCGGATTGACAGGGCCACGGGCCGTACACCGTACCGCTATTCCGTTAATACCGGGAGTTGACCGGCCAGTAGGGATGTCCACCGCGGGGACGCACCGGAGGAGTTACCGGATTCTTACCCTTCCGCATTCCGGGCAAATGTCGCCGCTGTCGGTCATTACCCGCGGACGACGGACGCCCGGCGGACATCAACAGGACATCCACCGAACACCGAACGCCCGTCGGGGCGCACCCGTGACGGCCGCGCGCCCGGAACGGACGCACGCCCGGGCCAAGCGCGCCCCCGGAGCGGACCCGGACCCGGGGCAAGCGGGCCCCGGACGGACGACGGCGCACCCCCGACGGACGACGGCGTGCCCCGGACGGACGTCAGTACGCCCGGGCGACGATCGCGATGTTGCCCTCCTGGTCGTCCGCCGCCGGCACCGAGCCGTCGGCCGCGACGATGCAGCGCACCGTGACGCCCTGCTCGGCCAGCTTGGCCTCGCCCTCCGCGCCGAGCTCGGCCCAGGAGATCCGGCCCCAGCCGGTCGCGGCGGCCTCGATGGCCTCGTCGATGGTCTTGACGTCGACCGTGCGGGACTCGCGGCGCTCGCGGGACTGGCGCAGCAGCAGCGCCTGGTCCTCCTCCAGCACGCCCGGGACCAGCGCGACGAGGGAGTCGATGGAGACCGGCTCCTTGCCGCCCGGGATGCGGCGGGCCAGCATCGCGGTGCCGTTCTCCAGGTCGCGCGGGCCGACCTCGATGCGCAGCGGAACGCCCTTGAGCTCCCAGTCGACGGCGCGGCGGCCGAACGGGGTGTCGGTGCGGTCGTCGACCACGACCCGGATGCCGGCGGCCTCCAGCTGGGCGCCGATCTCGCGGACCTTGGCGATGACCGCGTCGTCGCCCTTGATGGCGAGCACGACGGCCTGGACGGCGGCCAGGCGCGGGGGCACCCGCAGGCCGTTGTCGTCGCCGTGGGACATGATCAGGCCGCCGACCATGCGGGTCGAGACGCCCCAGGAGGTCTGCCAGACGTACTCGCGCTCGGCGCCCTGCAGCTGGTAGGTGGTGTTGAACGCCTTGGCGAAGTTCTGGCCCAGCTCGTGGCTGGTGCCCATCTGCAGGGCCTTGCCGTCGCCCATCATGCCCTCGAGGGTGAGGGTGTTGATGGCGCCGGCGAAGCGCTCCTTGGCGGTCTTGCGGCCGAGCACGACGTCGATGCCGAGCACGTTGGTCATGAAGTCGCCGTAGACCTGGGTGTGGATCATCGACGCGTAGGCGCGGGCGTCCTCGTAGGTGGCGTGGGCGGTGTGGCCCTCCTGCCAGAGGAACTCGGTGGTGCGCAGGAAGACGCGCGGGCGCAGCTCCCAACGGACCACGTTGGCCCACTGGTTGATCAGCAGGGGCAGGTCCCGGTGGCTCTGCACCCACTTCGAGAAGTACTCGTTGATGATCGTCTCGGAGGTCGGCCGGACGACGACCGGCTCCTCCAGCTGCTTGCCGCCGCCGTGGGTGACCACCGCGAGTTCGGGGGCGAAGCCCTCGACGTGCTCGGCTTCCTTGGTCAGGTAGGACTGCGGGATGAACATCGGGAAGTAGGCGTTCTGCGCGCCGGCCTTCTTGATCCGCGCGTCCATCTCCTGCTGCATCCGCTCCCACAGGCCGTAGCCGTACGGTCGGATGACCATGGTGCCGCGCACCGGACCGTTGTCGGCCAGCTCGGCCTTGTTGATGAGGTCCTGGTACCAGCGCGGGAAGTCTTCCGCCTGAGGGGTGAGAACGGGTGCCTTAGCCATGGGGCGAATGGTACGGGGCCCGGGGCCCCGGTTTCGAATCGGTATCACCGGACGGGGGCGCACCACCGCGACACGCGCGCACCACCCTGCACCCCTCTGGACGCCGGGCCCGACCCGCTGTTCGCTGGTGTGGGGCGGGACTTTGGGGGAGCCGTAGCAGCACACCGAAGGACCGGATGGGAGGCCGCCGTGGCTTCAGCTCGGACGACCGGCACGACCGCACGACCGACGGGCGCACGCCCGCACCACCCGCGGACCGGGGTCGCCCGCCCCGCGCGGGCGCGCGACTGGGCGGAGATCCAGGAACGCATGCTGGTGCCGCTCTACGAGGCGGTCTACGACCGTCTGGAGGTCGGCCCGGCGAGCAGTGTGCTGGGCCTGGGCTGCCGGTCCGGGCTGGCCCTGCTGCTCGCCGCCGGGCGGGGTGCCCAGGTCGCCGGGCAGGAGCCGCGGGAGGAGCTGCGCGAGCTGGCCCACGACCGTCGGCTGCGGGTGTGCGCGGGGGCTCGGACGGCGTCCGCCGTCCCCCGCTCGGCCCACTCGCTGGTGACGGTTTTCGAGCAGCTGCCCGGCGCCGCCGGGTCCGGCCCGGTGGTCGCCGAGGCCGCCCGGCTCGCTCTCCCGGGCGGGCACGTGGTGCTGGCCGCCTGGGGCCCGCCGGAGCGCTGCGAGAGCGCCGCGGTGCTGGACGTGGCCCGGCGGATGGCGGGCCGGACCACCGCGCGGGACCCGTTCGAGCTGAGCGCGCCGGGCGCCCTGGAGGACCTGCTCGCCCCGGCCGGCCTGCGCCCGGCCGGCAGCGGCCGGGTGAGCTGCCCGTTCGCGTACGCCGACCTCGACAGCGCCGTTCGCGGCCTGCTCTCCACCGGTCTGTTCGATCCGGCCGAGGAGTTCTCCGGCGCCTCGCTGGTGGCCAAGGAGCTGGAGGAGGCGCTCCAGCCGCATCTGCGCGCGGACGGCACGGTGCGGATGGAGAACCTGTTCCGCTACCTGGTCGCCGAGCGGCCGCGCTAGCAGGGGCGGGGAGACGAAAAACCGGGGGCGCTCGCCACTCTGGCGCGCGCCCCCGGCATCGGGCGTCACGCCCGGTCGATCGACTTCCCGTCGGAACCTTCGGCGCCTTCGGACCCCCCGGACGACCCCGCCGAGCCCTCCGAGGCCGCCTCCCGCGGCACCCCCGCCGCCCGGTACGCCGCCTCCTCGTCCAGCGTCTCCGCCTCCAGCAGCGCCGCCGCCAGCGCGTCCAGCCGGTGCCGCTGCTCGTTCAGGATCCGCACCGCGTCGCCGTAGCACTCGGAGACGATCCGCCGGGCCTCCTCGTCCACCGCGTCCAGGGTGGTCGGCGCGGCGGAGAGCCCGTACGCGCCCTGCGGGTCGGAGGGCACCGCGGTGAGCCGCCCGACCCGCTCGCTCATCCCCCAGCGCCCGGCCATCCCGCGGGCGATGTTGGTGACCTGCTCCAGGTCGCTCTCCGCGCCGGTGGTGATCACCCCGTAGACCACCTGCTCGGCCGCCATGCCGCCGAGCGCGCCGATGATCCGGCCGCGCAGGTAGGGCTCGGTGTACGAGTAGCGGTCGTTCTCCGGGGTGGAGAGGGTGACGCCGAGCGCCCGGCCGCGCGGCACGATGGTGATCTTGCGGACCGGGTCCGCGCCGGGCTGGAGCATGCCCAGCAGCGCGTGCCCGCTCTCGTGGTACGCCGTCCGCTCGCGCTCCTCCTGCGGCATCACCAGCGGCCGCACCGCCCCGAGCTGGACCTTCTCCAGGGCGTCCGAGAGGTCCCGCTCGTTGACGGCGTCCTGCTCGCGCTTGACGGCCAGCAGCGCGGCCTCGTTGACCAGGTTGGCGAGTTCGGCGCCGGTCATCCCGGGCGTGACCTTGGCCAGCTGGTTGAGGTCGGTGCCGCCGGCCAGCGGGACGCTGCGGCTGTGGATGCGCAGGATCGCGGCACGGCCCTCCCGGTCGGGCGGGCTGACGGTGATCCGCCGGTCGAAGCGGCCGGGGCGCAGCAGCGCCGGGTCGAGCACGTCCGCCCGGTTGGTCGCGGCGATCACGATGACGCCCTCGGAGCCGGTGAAGCCGTCCATCTCGGTGAGGATCTGGTTGAGGGTCTGCTCGCGCTCGTCGTGCCCGCCCATGCCGCCGCCGGCGCCGCGCTGGCGGCCGATGGTGTCGATCTCGTCGATGAAGATGATCGCGGGGGCGACCTTGCGGGCCTCGGCGAACAGCTCGCGGACCCGGCTGGCGCCGACGCCGACGATCATCTCGATGAACTCGGAGGCGGAGGCGGAGAAGAACGGCACGTTCGCCTCGCCGGCCACGGCCCGGGCCAGCAGGGTCTTGCCGGTTCCGGGCGGGCCGCTCAGCAGCACGCCGCGCGGCATCTTGGCACCGAGCCGGCGGTACCGCTCGGGGTTCTTCAAGTAGTCGACGACCTCGGTGAGTTCGGCCTCGACCTCGTCGATGCCGGCCACGTCGGCGAAGGTGGTGCGCTTGCCCTCCTCGGCCATGACCGGCTTGGGCGGAGCCTTGCGGCCGAGCGGTCCGCCGCCGAGTCCGCCGGCCATCCGGCGGGCGAGCAGCACCCAGATGAAGATCAGCAGCAGCATCGGGGCGAGCGAGAGCAGCAGGTTGGTGAGGAAGCTGCGCTGCTGGACGGGCGAGGTGGCGGTGACCTCGACGCCCTGCTGCTGAAGGGTGGCCCAGAGGTTGTCGCCCGCGAAGGAGGGCCGCTGGGTGTCGAACTCGGTGTAGTCGCCCTTGCCGCCGTCCGGTTTGGGCTGGGCGGTCTTGAGGGTGCCCTCGATCGCGTCGCCCTTGGCGTAGATCTTGGTGATGTTGCCCTTGTTCAGCTGGTTGTTGAACTCGGTGTACGAGATCGTGGTGGCGCCGGCGGGGCCGAAGAAGGACAGCAGCAGGTCCGAGATCAGGAACACCACGAGGGCGGTGAGGGCGAGGCCCACCCAGCCGCCGGGCATCCGGCGCTTGGGCGGCGGGGGCGGGGCACCCTCCGAACGCCAGGGCTGTTCGGGGGTCTGACGTGGCGGCACGGGTTCGGTCACCCATCGGACAATACGGACAGCTGCTCGGACGAGCCAATCGCAACGCCGCGCCCGGACCGCCGTACGCCCGCGCCAACCCCTCCCACCAGCGGCTATGCCGTTGCGCCCGGCCACTCCTCGGCGGTCAGGGCGAACCGCTCGTGGTCGCGCCAGTCGCCCTGGAGGAACAGCATCCGCGGGGAGAAGCCCTCGTGCCGGAAGCCCAGCCGCTTGGCCATCGCGACCGAGCGCTCGTTGTCCGGCTGGACGTTGATCTCCAGCCGGTGCAGCCCCAGTCCGTCGGCCGACTGCGGGGCGAAGCAGCGGTCCACGACCAGCCGCATGCCCTCGGTCATCCGGCCGGTGCCGTTGAACGGGAGGTAGGAGTCGTAGCCCAGCGTGGCGTTGCAGAAGCGGCTCATCACGATGTTGGCGACGTTCACCTTGCCGACCAGTCCGCCGGTCTCCCGGTCGAGGATCAGGAAGGTGCGCAGCCCGGAGCCCTGGCGCTTCAGCAGGTCGGGCAGTCCGTCCGGCTCGACCGGGTTCCACCGTCCGATGTGCTCGGCGGACCGCCGGACCGCCTCGGCGTACGCGGCCGTGTCGTCGGCCCTCGGGGCCCTGATCATCACTCGCATGTCCCCATCATCGGACACGCGATCGGCCCGCCGCCCGGAAACACCGGGCGACGGGCCGATCAGAATCGATCAGGACCGACCGCCATTGATCAACGGGTGACCGAAGGCGGCGGAACGTCCAAGGACTACAGCATGTCCTTGAACTCCTTGGGCAGCTCGAAGTCGGCCGGGCCCTTGCCCGCGCCGAGGCCGAACGCGCCGCCGTCCGCCGGACCCTGGCCGGCGCCCGGACCGAGCGCGCGGCGCTCGGCGGCCGCGGCCTCGTCCTGCGCCCGCTTCAGCGGGTTGCCGCTCTTGCGCTTGCCCTTGGCCTGCGGGGCCTTCTTGGCGGACTTCTTCCCGCCGCCGCCCATGCCTGGGATCCCCGGCATGCCGGGCATGCCCTTGCCGGAGGCCATCGCGGACATCATCTTGCGGGCGTCGAAGAACCGCTCGACCAGGTTCTTCACCTCGCCGACCTGGACGCCCGAACCCTTGGCGATGCGGGCCCGGCGGGAGCCGTTGATCAGCTCCGGCTCGGCGCGCTCGGCCGGGGTCATCGACTTGATGATCGCGCCGACCCGGTTGACGTCCTTGTCGTCGATGTTGTTGATCTGGTCCCGGATCTGGCCCATGCCGGGCAGCATGCCGAGCAGCTTGGAGATCGAGCCCATCTTCTGGACCTGCTCCAGCTGGGACAGGAAGTCGTCCAGGGTGAACTGCTTCGGGCCGCCGCGCAGCTTGGCGGCGATCTTCTCCGCCTCGGCCTGCGAGAAGGTCTGCTCGGCCTTCTCGATCAGCGAGAGGACGTCACCCATGCCGAGGATGCGCGAGGCCATCCGGTCCGGGTGGAAGGCGTCGAAGTCGTCGACCTTCTCGCCGTTGGAGGCGAACATGATCTGCCGGCCGGTGACGTGCGCGACCGACAGGGCGGCACCGCCGCGGGCGTCGCCGTCGAGCTTGGAGAGCACCACGCCGGTGAAGTCGACGCCGTCGAGGAAGGCCTGGGCGGTGGTGACCGCGTCCTGGCCGATCATCGCGTCGACGACGAACAGGACCTCGTCCGGGTTCACCGCGGCACGGATGTCGGCGGCCTGCTGCATCAGCTCGGCGTCGATGCCCAGGCGGCCGGCGGTGTCGACGACGACGACGTCGTACTGCTTCTGCTTGGCGTACTCGATCGAGTCCTTGGCCACCTGCACCGGGTCGCCGACGCCGTTGCCCGGCTGCGGGCCGTAGAAGGCCACGCCGGCGCGCTCGGCGACCACCTGGAGCTGGTTGACCGCGTTGGGGCGCTGGAGGTCGCAGGCGACCAGCAGCGGGGTGTGCTTCTGCGTCTTCAGCCAGTGGCCGAGCTTGCCCGCGAGGGTGGTCTTACCGGCACCCTGGAGACCGGCCAGCATGATCACCGTCGGGCCGCTCTTGGCGAACCGCACCCGGCGGGTCTCGCCACCGAGGATCGCGATGAGCTCCTCGTTGACGATCTTGATGATCTGCTGCGCCGGGTTCAGCGCGCCGGAGACCTCGGCACCGAGGGCCCGCTCCTTGACCTGCTTGATGAAGGCCCGGACGACCGGCAGCGCGACGTCCGCCTCCAGCAGCGCGATGCGGATCTCGCGGGCGGTGGCGTCGATGTCCGCCTCGCTCAGGCGGCCCTTGCCCCGGAGGTTCTTGAACGTCGCTGCGAGGCGATCGGAAAGGGTGTCGAACACGTCGTCGCGGGTCCTCTGCGGCATCGGTATCAGTACGGTCGTCGCCCCCCAGGGTATCCGGCCGCCCCGGGTGAGGTCTCCACCCCCGGTCGGAACTCCTGCCCGTACCCGTGGCCGCACCCCTGCCCGCGTCCTTCCGCGAGCCCGGGCGGCCCGGCCCGGACCGGCCCGGACCGGCCCCGACCGGGCCCGGCGCTCAGCCCAGCGCGGCCCGGACCGCCGCCGCCACCTCGCCGGCCCGCCCGGCGGTCAGCGGCCGCCCCGCCTCGTCGGTCAGGTAGAACGAGTCGACGGCCTCCGCGCCCAGCGTGGACACGTGCGCGGTGCGCACCCGCACGCCCGCCCCGTCCAGCGCCCGGCCGATCCGGTGCAGCAGCCCGGGGGCGTCGTGGGCGCGGACCTCCAGCACGGTCGCGGTCGCCGAGGCCACCGCCGGCGCCACCGCGACCAGCGGCGGCGGCGTGGGGATGCCCCGGCGGCGCGGGGCGGCGGCGTCCCGCTCGGCGAGGCGGCGGGCGACGTCCAGCGAGCCGTCCAGTGCCCGGCGCAGGTCGGCCCGCAGCCGGGCCGCCTCCGGCAGCTCGCCGTACTCGGCCGCCACCCGCCAGGACAGCACCAGCACCGGCCCGGCGCCCACCGGGTCCAGCTCGCGCAGCCCGGCCGAACGGACGGCCAGCCGGTGCAGCGCGAGCACCCCGGCGGCGGTGCCGAGCAGTCCGGGACGGTCCGGGACCGCCAGGTTCAGCTCGACGCCCATCGGCTCGGCGCCCGGCTCCGCCCCCTCCGATCGGGCCCGCAGCGACAGCGCCGGCTGCCCGGTCCGGGCGGCCTCGACCGCCAGCCGCTCCTGCTCGGCGGTCGGCGCCGCCTCGACCGGCGGGACTCCCGCCCCGGCCAGCCGGTCCGCCACTCGGGCCACCAGCCCGTCCACCAGCGAGGCCCGCCAGCCGCTCCACGCGGCCGGCCCGGTGGCCAGCGCGTCCGCCTCGGTGAGCGCGTGCAGCAGCTCCAGCTCCGGCAGGGTGGTGACCGCCTTGGTGATCGCCTCGACGGTGGCCGGGTCGTCCGGATCGCGCCGGGTCGCGGTGTCCACCAGGGTCAGGTGGTGGCGGACCAGTACCGCCAGGGTCTCGGTGTCCTCGGGGCCGAAGCCCATCCGGGCGCCGAGGTCGCGGACGATCACCTCGCCGGCCGCGCTGTGGTCCCCCGGCCAGCCCTTGCCGATGTCGTGCAGCAGCGCGGCGACCAGCAGCAGGTCCGGCCGGGCCACCCGGCGGGTCATCGCGGCGGCCCGCACCGCCGTCTCCACCAGGTGCCGGTCCACCGTCCAGCGGTGCACCGCGTTGCGCTGCGGACGGCAGCGCACCCGCTCCCAGTCCGGCAGCAGCCGGCGGACCAGCCCCTGCGCCTCCAGCGCCTCCCACACCGGGACGGCCGACTCCCCCGCGCCCAGCAGGGTGACCAGCTGCTCGCGCGCCTCGTCCGGCCAGGGCACCGGCAGCGGGCGGCACTCGGCGGCCAGTCGGCGCACCGTGGCGTACGAGACGGTCAGCCCGTTCTGCGCGGCCGCGGCCGCGGCGCGCAGCGGCAGCACCGGGTCGGCGGCGGGGCGGGCGCCCTGGGCGAGCACCGCCTCGCCGTCCTGCTCGACCACGCCCTCGGCGAGCGGCCGCCGCTCGACCGCGCCCCGGGCCACCGCGCCGGTGCCGCGTCCGGAGCCGACGAAGGGGATGCCCGGCCGACGCACCCGCCGGCCCCGGCCGCCGCGGGCCGCGAGCACCCGGTCCACCGCCCGCCAGGTGACGTCGCCCGCGTACGCGATGGTGCGGGCGGCCTCGTAGACCTGGCGCAGCAGGGTGTCGGCGTCCAGCACCCCGAGCCGCTCGGCGACCTGGTCCTGGTCCTGGAGGCTGAGCCGTTCGGTGGCCCGGCCGGTGACCAGGTGCAGGGCGTCGCGCACGTCGGCCAGCCGCTGTGCGGCGGCGTCCAGGCCTTCCCGGGGCGCGTCGGCCAGCCAGGTGGCGGCGATCGCGTCCAGCGCCACGACGTCGCGCAGGCCGCCGCGGGCCTCCTTGAGGTCGGGCTCCAGCAGGAAGGACAGCTCACCGTGCCGTTCGGCCCGCTCGCGGCCCAGCTCTCGAAGCTCCGGCAGGCGCGCGGGGGCGCTCGCGCGCCAGTCGGTGAGCACCGCGGCGCGCAGGGCGTCGGTGAGCGCCCGGTCCCCGGCGAGGTGACGGGCGTCCAGCAGGCCGAGCTGGACCTTGAGGTCGGCGGCGGCGACCGAGCGGGCCTGGGCGACGGTGCGCACGGCGTGGTCGAGCCTGGCGCCCGAGTCCCAGACCGGGTACCAGATCCGCTCGGGCAGCTCCCGGGGGATCGGGCCGTCGTGCAGCAGCAGGACGTCCAGGTCGCTGCGCGGGGACAGCTCGCCCCGCCCGTACCCGCCGACCGCGACCAGGGCGACGCGGGGCGGGGCGCCGGCGGCCGCGAGCAGGCCGGCCAGCCAGTCGTCGGCGAGCCGGGCGAGCTCCCGGCGGCGGGGGCGGCCGCCCGGGCCGGGGCCGGCCGGCAGCGCGGCCCGGGCGGCGGCCCTGCCCGCGAGGTCGAAGGGGTCCGCGGGGTCGCAGGAGCCGCCCGGGGCGACGGGGTCGGAGGGCTCGGAGGGGCTGGTCTCGGAGGTCATGTGCGTGGTCCCGTCCGTCGTGCTGCTGAGCCGTCGTGCTGGTGAACCGCCGTGCCGCGCGGGCCGCCGGGGCGTGCGAACCGTCGTGCCGCGCAGGCCACCGGGCGTGCGAACCGTCGTGCCGCGCGGACCGCCGTGCCGCCGCCCCGACCCGCCGGGCGGGCCGTTCGGCCGGCCGGAGGACGCCGTTGCGCCGTCGGGCGGACCCGCGCACCCGGGGGTGACAGGTCCGCCGTCCGGCGCGGGGCTACAGGGCGTCCGGGCCGCGCTCGCCGGTCCGGACCCGTACGGCGGTGTCGACCGGGATGCTCCACACCTTGCCGTCGCCGATCTTCCCGGTCCGGGCGGCCTTCACCAGGACGTCGATCAGGTCCTCGGCGTCCTCGTCCTCGACCAGGACCTCGATCCTGACCTTCGGCACCAGGTCCACGGTGTACTCGGCCCCCCGGTACACCTCGGTGTGGCCGCGCTGACGGCCGTAGCCGCTGGCCTCGGTGACGGTCAGGCCGTGCACCCCGAAGGCCTGGAGGGCGGCCTTCACCTCGTCCAGTCGGTACGGCTTGATCACGGCGGTGATGAGCTTCATCGGGCGTCGACCTCGGTCTTCTTCTCGGCGGGCTTCTCGGCGGGAGCCGCGGCGGCGGACCGCTCGGCGACGGGCTCCGCGGCGGCGGACCGTTCTGCGGCGGGCTTCGCGGCAGCGACGGCCAGGCCCGGCAGGGCCCGGGCCAGGCCTGCCCCCACGGCGCTGAAATCGTAGGCGGACTCGGCGTGTTCGGCCTGGTCGATGCCGGCCTCCTCGACCTCCCCGGCGACCCGGAAGCCGACCAGCCGGTCGACCGCCTTGGCCAGCAGCCAGGACAGCACGAAGGAGTACGCCGCGACCACCGCCACGCCCATCGCCTGCTTGCCCAGCTGCCCGATCCCGCCCCCGTAGAACAGGCCCTTGACGCCCTGGCCGACCCCGCCGGTGGCGAACAGGCCGACCAGCAGCGAACCGATCGCCCCGCCGACCGCGTGCACGCCCACCACGTCGAGCGAGTCGTCGAAGCCCCAGCGGTACTTGAGCGAGACCGCGGCGCAGCAGACCGCACCCGCCACCAGCCCGATCACCACCGCGCCGAGCGGGCTCACCGAACCGCAGGCCGGGGTGATCGCGACCAGCCCGGCCACCGCGCCGGAGGCGGCACCCAGCGTGGTGAAGGCGCCGTGCTTGAACCTCTCGTAGACCAGCCAGCCGATCAGCGCCGCGCCGGTGGCGACCTGGGTGTCGACCATCGCCATCGCGGCGACGCCGTTGGCCGCGAGCGCCGAGCCCGCGTTGAAGCCGAACCAGCCGAACCAGAGCAGCCCGGAGCCGAGCATCACCAGCGGCAGGCTGTGCGGGCGCATCGGGTCCTTCTTGAAGCCGATCCGCTTGCCCAGCACCAGGCAGAGCGCGAGGCCGGCGACGCCCGCGTTGATGTGCACGGCCGTGCCGCCGGCGAAGTCGATCACGCCGTTGCGGTCGCCCAGCCAGCCGCCGTGGCCGCCGTCGAAGAAGAAGACCCAGTGCGCCACCGGGAAGTAGACGATCGTCACCCAGAGCGCGATGAACAGGCCCCAGGCCGCGAATCTCGCCCGGTCCGCGACGGCGCCGCTGATCAGCGCCGGGGTGATGACCGCGAACATCAGCTGGAAGAGCGCGAAGGCGGTGACCGGGATGGAGCCGGTCAGCTCGTTGAGGCCGAGGCCGCGCATCCCGAGGTGGTCCAGGTTGCCGATCAGCCCGGCGAAGGAGTCGGACCCGAAGCTGAGCGAGTAGCCGTACAGGACCCACAGCACGCTGACGATGCCGAGCGAGAGGAAGCTCATCGCCAGCATGTTCAGTGTGCTCTTGGCCCTGACCATGCCCCCGTAGAAGAAGGCCAGCCCAGGGGTCATCAGCATGACCAGGGCCGCACTGATGAGCACGAAGGCGGTGTCGCCCGCGCTGAAGCCGTCCGGCATCGGCGTCTCCTCTGCGTCCAGGCCGACCCGCGCCCGGGGACCCGTCCCGTGGTGCCACCCGGGGTGTCGGCGTTGAGGAGGAGCGTGTCGAAGGCTGGTTTCGGCCAGTGCGACCGGTTGTTTCACCGCCGTGACGTGTGCGACGCAGGGGTTACGGCTGCGTGAACCGCGGCCCCGCATCCCCGCAGTCCGGCCGCGCGCCGTGCCGTGCCACCGGGCGCCGGACATACCACCGACCGTGACGGCGGCGGCCGCCACGGTCGGTGGAGCTTCCCTCGGAAGGCCCTCGGCGGGGCCGGTCGGACCACCGACCGGCGGACCACCGACCGGTCAGACCACCGAGACGAACTCCGGGATGTCCTGGACCACCCGCTCCTTGAGCCGGCTCACCGCGTCCACGCCCTTGAACCGGGCCGCCGCGGCCTCCGTGGTCTTGCGCACCCGGGAGTTCAGCCGCTCCGAGCGCACCTTGGTGGCGATGTCCACCGCCTGCTCGGCCATCACCGCGGCCTGCTCGGCCTCCCTCTGCAGCAGGTGGACGCTGGCCATGCCGATCAGGTTGAAGGCGTACGAGCGCACGTGGTCGGCGTCCTGGCGGAACAGGTCGACCGCGCGCTCCATCACCGGCGCGGACATCGAGGCGTAGAGCTGCGCGTTGTCCGAGTGGTACGCGAGGTCGCGGAAGGAGTGCGCGTTCTCGGCGTTCAGCTCGGCAGGCGAGAAGAACTTCAGCCAGTCCGGCTCCTGGTCCCCGTCCCGGATGTCGGTGAAGGTGTCCTCGGCCAGCCGGACCGCCCGGGCGCAGCGGTTGACCTCGCCGATGGTGGCGTAGGCGCGCGCCTCCATCGCGTACAGCAGGGACTGCTGGCGCGGGGTGGCGGTGTCGCGGCTGCCGTACTGGGCCAGGTGGATGAGTTCCAGGGCGTCCTCGCCCCGGTTGAGGTGGATCATCTGGCGGCTCATGTCGGTGAGGATCAGCGCGCCGAACGGGCGGTCGCCCGCTTCCTTGGCCGCGTGCAGGGCGAGCACGTAGTACTTCTGCGCGCTCGGGTGCATCCCGACGTCGTACGACATCCACCCGGCCAGGTGGGCGAGTTCGGCGGTGAGTCGGAACAGCCGCCTGGTGGTGTCCTCGCTGTACGTCTCCTGGAGCAGGTCGGTGACCTCGTGCAGCTGGCCGACGACGGCCTTGCGGCGCAGCCCGCCGCCGTTCTGCGCGTCCCACTGCCGGAACATGACCGTGGTCTGCTCCAGCAGTTCGAGCTCGGGCTCGGAGAGCCGGCCGGTGAACGCCTCGCCGCCGTTGGCCGCGGTGAGGATCGGGGTGGGGACGCCGGTCGGGCCGGGGGTGAGCCAGCGCTGCATCGGCTCGATCAGCGCGGCGCCCGCGGTCAGCGCCAGCGAGGTGCCGAGGAAGCCCCGGCGGTTGAGCATGAGGTCGCTGCGGGAGTAGTCGCTGATCAGCTGGACGGTCTGCGGGCCGCTCCACGGCAGGTCGACGCCGCCGCCCACGGTCGAGACCGGGATCGCGGCGCGCAGGCCGAGGTCCTCGATCGAGACCACCGAGCCGAACCGCTCGGAGAAGAGTTCCGACATGATCTTGGGAATCGGCTCGCGGGGCTGTTCGCCGTCGAGCCAGCGGCGCACCCGCGAGGTGTCGGTGGACACGTGGTGGGCACCGATCTGCCGGGCCCGGCGGTTGACCTGACGGGCCAACTCGCCCTTGGACCAGCCGCTGCGGGCGAACCACGTGGTCAGCTTCTCATTCGGTTGCTTCTCTGCCATGGGTAACGTCCCCATCCCGCCCGGCCCCTACCGGGGCCCCCGATCGTGACCGCCCGACGGTTGCGGGCTCTTGCCAGACGTGCCGTGCCTGAGGTGCTGCCGTGCCGCGGCGGCGCCGTACCGCAGCGCCCTCGCACTGGTGTGCCATCGTTGCGGACGATCCGTCAGATTCCCAACTCCCGCTCCTCGACGGCCCGGGACAGACTCCTCGACGACATCCGCGTGCTGAACGTAATGCCCCGCGAGGGGCCCGCGGGAGCGGCCCTGGCGAAACGCCACCTTTCGCCACCCCCAGGAGTGAACCGAAGCCCGGGGGCGCACGCTTCACTTAGGGAGTCCCGACGGCTCGGCATATGCGGGCCGCCAAGTCCCCCGGCGCATCCCGGAGGACCCGGCGGACCTCGCAACCCACCGCAGCCACAGGCGAGTTCACCGTCCACTCGGGACGGCGACAGCCCCACGCACCCGACGATCCGGCATCGGCGCCGCCCCCACAAGGCGGCGCCCGAGGCGCACCGGCGGAACAGGCGCACACCACGCGCTGCGCGCCGCCACTGCACTACGCACCACAGAGCTGACAATCGACACACAGTCACCGTCCCGTAACCATCGGCAACGACAACCTGTTGGGGGAGGCATGGACAACCTGTTCGGCGAACTTCGACTGGGGCACCTGCGGCTGGCACCGCTGGGCGCGCGCCGCCGCACCAAGGTCACCGCGTCCCAGGCCGCCGCGGAGTACACCGGCCGCTGGGGCTGGGCGGTCGCCACGGGCGACCCGGTCACCGGCGCCACCGCCCCGACCCGCTGTCCCTGCGGCTCCCCCCGCTGCGCCGCGCCCGGCCCGCACCCCGGGCCCGGCCGCGGCGGCCGGGCCCGCGGCGCCCGCGCCGAGGGCTCGGTGCTGTTCCCCACCGGCCGCGCCTTCGACGTCCTGGACGTCCCCGAGCAGGCCGGGCTCCAGGCGCTGGTCCGGCTGGAGCGGATGGGCACCCAGGTGGGCCCGGTGCTCGCCGTCCCCACCGGCCGGCTCCAGTTCCTGGTCGCCGCCGACACCGCCCGGCGCCTGCCCGACCTGCTGTACCGGATGGGCTGGGACGACGCCGCGCTCGACCTGGTCTGCCACGGCGAGGGCGGCTACGTCGCCGCCCCGCCCACCGTCCTCGGCTCCCTCGGCCCGGTCCGCTGGCTGCGCCGCCCCACCCGCGACAACGCGGGCTGCCCGCCCGAGGCCCGGCTGCTGCTCGGCACCCTCGCCTACGCCTGCCACCGCAGCCGCGAGCGCACCGCCGAGCCGGCCTGGATGGCCTCCTGACCCGACCGGTCCCTGCCGGTCGCCGCGCCGGGGCCCGCTCCCGGGCAGCCGTCCGAGCGGCCACCGCCGGGGCCACCGCGACGGAACCGGCGCACCGCCCGGCTCCGGGCACGCGAAAGGGCCCGCCCCCCGAGAGGGGAGCGGGCCCTTCCTGCGCTCTTCGTACGCCCTTCGCGCCTTTCCGGCGCGCGCGGGGCGTCAGTCGCCGATCAGCGCGTCCACGAACGCCCCCGGCTCGAACGGAGCCAGGTCGTCCGCGCCCTCGCCCAGGCCGATCAGCTTGACCGGCACGCCCAGCTCGCGCTGGACGGCGACCACGATGCCGCCCTTGGCCGTGCCGTCCAGCTTGGTCAGCACGATGCCGGTGATGTCGACCACCTCGGCGAACACCCGGGCCTGGATCAGGCCGTTCTGGCCGGTGGTGGCGTCCAGTACCAGCAGCACCTCGTCCACCGGGCCGTGCTTCTCGACGACCCGCTTGACCTTGCCCAGCTCGTCCATCAGGCCGGTCTTGGTGTGCAACCGGCCGGCGGTGTCGATCAGCACGGTGTCCACGCCCTCGGCGATGCCCTCCTTGACCGCGTCGAAGGCGATCGAGGCCGGGTCCCCGCCCTCCGGGCCGCGCACGGTGCGCGCCCCGACCCGCTCGCCCCAGGTCTGGAGCTGGTCGGCGGCGGCGGCACGGAAGGTGTCGGCGGCGCCGAGCACCACGGTGCGGCCGTCGGCGACCAGGACGCGGGCCAGCTTGCCGGTGGTGGTGGTCTTGCCGACGCCGTTGACGCCGACCACCAGGACCACCGCGGGGCCCTCCTCGTGCCTGGTCGAGCGGACGGTGCGGTCGGCGTCCTTGCCGACCAGCTCGACCAGCTCCTCGCGCAGCAGCGCGCGCAGCTCGTCGGGGGTACGGGTGCCGAGCACCTTCACCCGGGTGCGCAGCCGCTCGACCAGCTCCTGGGTGGGGGCGACGCCGACGTCGGCGGTGAGCAGCGTGTCCTCGATCTCCTCCCAGGTGTCCTCGTCCAGGTGCTCCCGGGAGAGCAGCGAGAGCAGTCCCTTGCCGAGCGAGTTCTGCGAGCGGGACAGCCGCGAGCGCAGCCGGACCAGCCGGCCGGCGGTGGGCTCGGGAACCTCGACGGCGGGCGCCGCCTCGGCCTCGGCGGGCACGACCTCGGGGGCCTCGACGGCTTCGGGGGCCTCCGGCGCGCCGGCCTCCGCCGGGAGTTCCACCTCCTCGATGGTGCGGCGGGGCGCCTCGGTCGGCGGCGCGGACTCCTCGCCGACCTGGGGCTCCTGCGGGGTCGGCTTCGGCGCCGTGATGACCGGCGCCTGCGACTTCGGGGGCAGCTGCTGGCGTCGTCTGCCGGAAACGACGAGGCCGGCGATCGCGCCGACGGCGACCACGGCGATGACTACGGCAAGGATCACGTATTCCATAACTGCTCCAGTATCCGCGACCGGAGCCCGGATGGACCGCAGCCGCCCTACACCGACGCGGTTCGTCCGGCTCGCGGCCGGCGCTCCCGGTGCTCTTCGCGCAGCCGCTGGCTGATCACCTGCGAGATGCCGTCGCCCTTCATGGTCACGCCGTAGAGGGCGTCGGCCGACTCCATGGTGAGCTTCTGGTGGGTGATCACGATCAGCTGGGAACTCTCCCGCAGCTCCTCCATGATCCCGATCAGCCGGCGCAGGTTGGTCTCGTCCAGCGCCGCCTCCACCTCGTCCATCACGTAGAACGGGCTGGGCCGGGCCTTGAAGATCGCCACCAGCAGCGCCACCGCGGTCAGCGAGCGCTCGCCGCCGGACAGCAGCGACAGCCGCTTGACCTTCTTTCCCGGCGGGCGGGCCTCCACCTCGACCCCGGTGGTGAGCATGTTGTCCGGGTCGCTCAGCACCAGCCGGCCCTCCCCGCCGGGGAAGAGCCGGGCGAAGACGCCCTCGAACTGGGCGGCCGTGTCGTGGTAGGCCGAGGTGAACAGCTGCTCGACCCGCTGGTCCACGTCCCGGACGATGTCCAGCAGGTCGCGCCGGCTGCGCTTGAGGTCGTCCAGCTGCTCGCCGAGGAACCGGTGCCGCTCCTCCAGCGCGGCGAACTCCTCCAGCGCCAGCGGGTTGACCTTGCCGAGCTGGAGGTAGGCCTTCTCGGCCGCCCGCAGCCGCTTCTCCTGCTCGGCCCGGACGTACGGGTACGGCTCCCCCGGCTCCTTCCCCTCCTCGGCGGCGACACTGACGGCGACATCGGCGGCCGGCGCCGCGGGCGAGGGCGGGACAGGCTGGTCGGGCCCGTACGAGGCGAGCAGTTCGCCGCCGTCGATGCCGAACTCCTCCAGCGCGCGGGCCTCCAGCTGCTCGATCCGCAGCCGCTTCTCGGCCCGCAGCACCTCGTCCCGGTGCCCGGCGTCGACCAGCTTGTCCAGCTCCTCCTTGAGCCCGCGGCCGTGCTCGCGGTGCTCGCGCAGCTCGTGCTCACGCTCGGCCCGCGCCTGTTCGACGGCCACCCGCCCGGCATCCGCCCGGGCCAGCGACACCTCCAGGCAGGCCAGCAGCTGCCGGGCGCCCGCCGCGACGGCGTTCGCCACCGAGGCGTCGTGCTCGGCACGCCGGCGGCGCTCGGCGGCCCGGGCGCGCGCCTCGCGTTCGGCGCGGGCGGCGCGGTCCAGCTGGTCGGCCCGGCCGGCCAGGGCGCGGACCCGTTCCTCGTGGGTGCGCACCGCGAGCCGGGCCTCCAGCTCGGCCTGCCGGGCGGCGCTCGCGGCCGCGGCCAGGCGCTGCTGTTCGGCGGTGTCCGGCTCGTCCTGGCCCGCCCGGGCCGAATCCTCGGCGGCGGCCAGGCGCTGCGCCAGTTCCTCGGCGCCGTCGAGCAGTTCGGTCAGCCCCTGCTCGGCCCGCGCGGCGGCGGCCGACAGCCGCTCGGCCTCCCCGGCGGCGGCGCGGGCCTGCCCGCCGAGCCGGCCGAGTGCCCCGGCGACCTGGGCCCGTTCCTTCTCCGCCTGCCGCCGCCGCTCGGCCAGTTGCTCCACCTCGGCGGCCGACTCCCGCCGCTGTTCGGCGAGTTCGGCCAGCCGCTCGGCCGACTCGGCGCAGCGGTCGGTGAGTTCCCCGATCGCCCGGGCCGCCTCGTCCACCGCCGCCTGGGTCTCCAGCAGGCTCGGCGCACCGCCGGACCCGCCCTGGGCGAAGCCGGCGCCGAGCCGGTCCCCGTCCGCGGTGACGGCGCAGACTCCGGGCTGCGCGGCGGTCAGCCGCAGCGCCTGGTCCAGATCCTCGACCACCGCCACCCCGGCCAGCAGCCGCCGGACCGCACCGAGCAACTCCTCGGGGCCGTCCACCAGTTCGGCCGCCCAGCGGGCCCCGTCCGGCAACTCCCCCGCCGCCTGGGCCACCTCGGCGGCGCCGGCGATCAGCAGCGCGGCCCGGCCGGCGTCCTCGGCCCGCAGCAGCCGCAGCGCCCCGGCGGCGGCGGACGGCGAGTCGACGGCCACCGCGTCGGCCGCCGCGCCGAGCGCCGCGGCCAGCGGCACCTCGTACCCCGCGTCGATCCGCAGCAGCGCGGCCGCCGGGCCGAGCATCCCGCCCAGCCGCTCCCCCGCCTCCAGCAGTGCGCCGGTGCCGTCCTTGCGGCGCAGCCCGAGGGAGAGCGCCTCGTGCCGCGCGGTGAGGGCGGCCCGCTCGCGCTCGGCGGCGCCGGCCGTCTCCCGGGCCGCGGCCAGCCCCTCCTCCGCGGCGGCCAGCCGCTCGCGCGCCCGCCGGTACCCGGCCTCGGCCTGCTCGTCGTCCCCGGTCGCGCCGTCCACCTGCTGCCGGAGTTCGTCCAGCTCGGCCCGGGCGGACTCGGCACGCAGCAGCGCCTCGTCCCTGGCCTCGGCGAGCCGGCCGATCTCGGCCTGCGCCGCGGCGGCCCTGGAGCGGGCGGCGGCGGCCTGCCCCTGCAGCCGGGCCAGGCCTTCCCGGCGGTCGGCGATGGCCCGGGCGGCGTCGCGCAGCCGGCGTTCCTCGTCGGCCAGCTCCCGTTCCAGCCCGTCCTTGCGCTCGACCGCCTCGGCCAGCGCGTACCGGGCCTCCTCCAGCGCCCCGGTCAGCGCGGCCTCCTCCTCGCGGACCCGCCCGGCCTCCTGTTCCAGGTCCTCGGGGTCGCGCCCGCGCCGCTCCTCGCCCCGGTCCCCGGCGAC
Source organism: Kitasatospora sp. NPDC127067 (assembly GCF_042724755.1). Classification (NCBI taxonomy): domain Bacteria; kingdom Bacillati; phylum Actinomycetota; class Actinomycetes; order Kitasatosporales; family Streptomycetaceae; genus Kitasatospora; species Kitasatospora sp. NPDC127067. The sequence continues at coordinate 43,783 of NZ_JBHXEM010000027.1, forward strand.
GGCGTGCCGGGCGCGGGCCTCGGCCAGCCCGATGGTGCCGCGGGTGCGCTCGGCGAGCGCGGAGAGCCGGTACCAGGTCTGCCGGGCGGTCTCCAGGCCGGGTCCGAGCCGCTGGACCTGCGCCTCCAGGACGCTCTCGCGCTGCACCGCGCGGGCCAGTTCCTGCTCGACGGTGGTGCGGCGCAGGCGCAGCGCCAGTTCGTCCGCGATCTCGGCCTCGACGGCCCGGCGGAGCGTGCACAGGTCGTCGGCGAGCAGCCGCAGCCGGGCGTCGCGCAGGTCGGCCTGGATGCCGGCGGCCCGGCGGGCGATCCGGGCCTGCCGGCCGAGCGGCCCGAGCTGGCGGCGCAGTTCGGCGACCAGGTCCTGGACCCGGTTGAGGTTGGCCTGCATCGCGTCCAGCTTCCGCAGCGCCTTCTCCTTGCGCTTGCGGTGCTTGAGGACGCCGGCCGCCTCCTCGATGAAGGCGCGCCGCCCCATCGGGTCGGCGTGCAGCACGGAGTCCAGCTGCCCCTGCCCGACGATGACGTGCATCTCGCGGCCGATGCCGGAGTCGGAGAGCAGTTCCTGGATGTCCAGCAGGCGGCAGGTCTCGCCGTTGAGCGCGTACTCGCTGCCGCCGTTGCGGAACATGGTCCGGGTGATGGTCACTTCGGCGTAGTCGATCGGCAGGGCGCCGTCGCCGTTGTCGATGGTGAGGCTGACCTCGGCGCGGCCGAGCGGGGCGCGCCCGCTGGTCCCGGCGAAGATGACGTCCTCCATCTTGCCGCCGCGCAGCGACTTGACCCCCTGCTCGCCCATCACCCAGGACAGCGCGTCCACCACGTTCGACTTGCCGGAGCCGTTCGGGCCGACGACGCAGGTGATGCCGGGCTCGAAGCGCAGGGTGGTGCTGGAGGCGAAGGACTTGAACCCGCGCAGCGTCAGGCTCTTCAGGTGCACGCGGCCGGTCTCCTCGATCACTCAGGACAGGAACCGACTTTATCCGGCGCCGGACACGACGAAGGGACGCCACATCCGGGCGTCCCTTGCAAGCTGCGTCCCTTTCGGGGCGGCTCAGTGCACAGCGGCGTCGATCTGCGAGGACCGGGCGGGACTCAGGTGAGAGCCGGCTCCCGCTGATCCAGATCGATGCTGTTGAGCAGCGAGTGCTCGTCAGCGACAGCGGTCAGAGCGTCGTTCTCAGCCTGCATCCGAAGGAGCTCGGCTTCAAGGTCCTGGACGCGCTGCTGAAGCCGTCGCATCTCGGAGAGCATTCGCGGGTCGGGGCCGCCGACGTACCCGAGAAGCGCCTTTGCCATGATGAATGGTCCTCCACGCTGAGTGACCGAACCGGAACGGTTCAGGTCTAGGGGGAAGGGGGACGCACGCGCGGCGCGTCACCGGAAGTGCTGGCTGGGCACTACGGCACAACCACCGTGAGCTGGGCTCACGGGGGCATGCGCCTGCCGGGATAACGCGGTCGTGTGCGCGGGCTTCCAGCGTCTCACCAAAGACGGAAAGGGTCAACACGATCACCGCACGCTACCGCGCCCCTGTCACCTGCCCGGCGGTGTCGTCACGCCTGGGGGGTCTCGGGACGGGTCCACCACGTGCTCGTGGATCATCGTTCGATGCGGAGTCAACCACGAGTCTGCCCGGATGGCAACCTCGTGACACCGCCGGTTCCCGATCTTTTCCCGGAACGCCGCACCCCGCTTCGCCGGAGCTCCGGCCCGGGGCGGCTCAGCGGATCTCGAAACCCTCGTAACCGGGGCCGACGGCCGTCCAGATCTCGGTGACGCCGCTGACGTTCCCCGGGGTCCCCGGGCCGCGCAGCCGGGCCAGCAGCTGCTCGCAGTCGGCCGCGAGTCCCTCGGCCACCACCTGCACCCGGCCGTCGCCGAGGTTGCCGGCGTAGCCGGTCAGGCCGATCTCCAGCGCCCGTGCCCTGGTCCACCAGCGGAACCCGACCTGCTGGACCTTCCCCCGGACCCAGACGGTCACCCGGACCGGTTCCTCACTGTGGGCGTCGCGACCGTGCATGCCCCCGACCTTAGGACACGCCCCGGTGGCCCGCGCGCCCGGCCACCGCCCGGCCACCGCCCGGCCGACCCGCCCCGCGCACGCCGGCCGGGACGAGGACGCCAGCGGCCCCGCCGGTGCTCCGGCGGGGCCGCTGAGTTGGACGGTCGGTGCCGCGGGTTACCAGTCCCCGCCGCCGAAGTCGCCGCCACCGCCGAAGTCGCCACCGCCGCCGAAGTCGCCGCCGCCGCTGAAGTCGGCCGGGTTGAAGTCGGCGCCGGTGTAGTCGCCGCCCTCGTACTGGTCCTGGTAGCCGCCGCCCATCATCGGCGCCGCCGCGTAGGCCGGGGAGCTCATCATCGAGCCGAGCATGGTGCCGACCAGCAGGCCGGGCAGCAGGCCGCCGCCGAAGCCGCTGTAGTAGCCGCCCGCGTACGGGGCGTACGCCGGGCCGGCGTTCCAGTACGGCTGCGGGCCCTGGTCGGTGTCGACGGTGCGGATCGCCGGGTCGAGGCCGGCCGCCACGCGGTCCGCGTCGGCCTGGCAGACCGGCACGGAGCGGGGGGAGCCGCCGGCCGGGGCCCAGTCCACGTCCTTGACGGACGGGCCGTGCCGCGGGTCCATGAAGCACGGGGGACGGCGCTCGGGCAGCGGCCGCTTGTCCCGCCGGGCTGCCAGGGTGGCCAGCGAGAAGCGGCCGTCCTCGATCGCCTCGGTGACCTGCTTGACGTCCTCGGGCTTCTTCGCCTCGTCCATCAGCCGCTTGGACTTCTCGTACGAGTCCAGGGCGTGGCTGTAGTCGGTGCGCTGGGCGTCGTCGGCGTCGGCCGCGGCCGGGCTGAAGTCGAGCCGCTCCAGTTCGACGCCGAAGGCGGTGATGTCCTCGTCCACGACCCGGCGCAGCTGCTCCAGCTCGGCCCGGGCCTGCTCCTCCTTGCGCTTCTTGGCGCGGCGGAACAGCAGGAAGACGCCGGTGCCGGCGAGCGCGACCAGCACGAGCGGGATGACCACCCAGGCGATCGAGGTGCTGTGGTTGACCCCGGTGCCCTTGGTCTGCGGGGCGGCCTGGTCGACGAAGGAGTTCAGGGTGGCGTCGATGTCGCCGCCGTTCGACCGGAAGGCCGCCCCGGCGATGCGCTGCGGCTGGCCCGCGCCCATCGCGCCGCGGTCGCCGCCGGCGTCGAACTTGTCGCCGTGCCAGACCGCGTAGACGCCGTCGATGCCCACCAGGGTGCGGAGGTCCTGGAGGTTGCTCTTCGCGTAGGCCGGAGAGTCGGGGATCACCGCGATGAAGATCGGCTTGTCGGCCTTGTCGATCTTCTTGGTCAGGGCGTCGGCCCGGTCCTGGCTGAAGCGGCTCGTCATGGCCGGGTCGACGTAGACCCGGCCCTTCTTCAGGGAGGCCGCGGCGTCGCTCAGTCCGCCGGCCGCCGAGGCCGCGGGCGCCAGCAGGAGCAGCAGCCCGAGCAGCGCCGCCACCAGGGCAAGCGGCCCGGCGCCCCGGGAACGTCGTGCAAGGGTTCTCATGCCCCCGACGCTACCGTGACCGGCCCCGGAGCACGCCATACCCTTCGCATACTGGTACTGACAAGGCTCCCCGCCGTCCGCCGGGGCCGCTCCCCTCCTCGGGGATGATGTTTCCCCCAGCCGTCCCCGAGACGGGGCCCGCGCGGGAACCGGCTGCGGCCCCCGGACGTACGTTCCGGCAGGCCCGGCCCGGTTCCGGGGCACTCCGGGGGGCGTGCCGACCGTACCGTGCGAACGGGCATAGTGGTCCCGAACCACCGGCCCCATTGCCCTTTCTTTACTCAGCCAATCCTTGACTCGACTCCCGATCGGAGCACTCGGTGATCATCGGCCTCGTCACCGCCGTGGCGGCATCCGCCTGCTACGGCACCGGCTCGGTCCTCCAGGCCGTCGGATCCCGCCGCTCCGCCCGGGAGGAGGCCGCCAAGGGCGCCACCACCTCGACCACCGAGCACGGCGGCCCGAGCCTGTCCTCGACCGCGAAGGCCGCCGTCACCTGGGAGTTCATCCTCGGCACGGTGCTCGACCTGATCGGTTTCGGGCTCGGCGCGCTGGCCGCCCGGCTGCTGCCGCTGTTCCTCTCCCAGACCATCATCAGCGCCAACCTGGTGATCACCGCGGTGCTCAGCATCAAGCTGCTGGGCATCCGGCTCAAGCAGTTGGAGTGGGCCTCGATCGCCGTTCTCTGCTCGGCGCTGGTGCTGCTGGCCGTCTCGGCCGGACCGGAGGGCGGCCACCACGTGGCGATGTCCTTCCACTGGTGGCTGCTGATCGTCACCACCGTGCTGCTGGTCGGCGGCAGCCTGCTGGTCCGGCGGATGGGCGCCAACGGCGCGATCGTCGCCGGCCTGCTCTCCGGCCTCGGCTTCGGCGCCCTGGGCGTCGGGGTGCGCATCCTCAACGGCATCGAGCCGTTCGACATCGGTTCGCTGCTCTCCGACCCGGCGCTGTACGCGGTCCTGGTCGGCGGCATCGGCGGGATGTACATCCACACCGTGGCGCTCCAGATCGGCTCGGTCAACGGCGCGACCGCCGCGCTGGTGGTCGGCGAGACGGTGCTGCCCGGCGCGGTCGGCGTGCTCTGGCTCGGCGACTCCTCCAAGGCCGGCCTGGGCTGGCTCGGCGTGATCGGCTTCCTGCTCGCGGTGATCGCCGCGGTCGGGGTGGCCTACTTCGGCCAGGACACCCACGGCACGCCCGGGGAGCCGGCCGCCGAGGAGCCCGAACTCACCCGCAAGTAGCGCGGGGCCTCAGCCCCCGCTGCGGGTGCGCGGCACGCGCTGGCAGCGGGGGCAGAAGTAGCTGGAGCGGTTCATCCAGGCCGCCCGCCGGATCGGGGTGCCGCAGCGGCGGCAGGGCTCCTGCTCGCGGCCGTAGGCGTCGAGGTCCCGGGAGAAGTAGCCGCTCTCGCCGTTCACGTTGACGTAGAGGCTGTCGAAGCTGGTGCCGCCGACGGCGAGCGCCGCGGTCATCACGTCCCGGGCGGCGGCCAGCAGCAGCAGGGCCTGCGGGCGGGTGAGCGTCGCGGTCGGGCGGTCGTAGTGCAGCCTGGAGCGCCACAGCGCCTCGTCGGCGTAGATGTTGCCGACGCCGCTGATCAGGGTCTGGTCGAGCAGGGCGCGCTTGACGGTGGTCCGCTTGGCGCGCAGCGCGGCCGCGAAGGCGGCGTCGTCGAAGCGCGGGTCGAGCGGGTCGCGGGCGATGTGCGCGATCGAGACCGGGGTGCTCTCGGGGTCCCCGTCCTCGGCCTCCTCGACCGCCAGGCCGCCGAAGGTCCGCTGGTCGACGAAGCGCAGTTCGCGCCCGCCGTCGGCGAAGCGCAGCCGCACCCGCAGGTGCGTCTCGTCGGGTACGGACGGGTCCTGGACGAGGAGTTGGCCGCTCATCCCGAGGTGGCCGATCAGCGAGAATCCCGCCCCGGTGCCGGCCAGCGGCACCCACAGGTACTTGCCGCGCCGCTGCGCGGTGCCGAGGGTGGTGCCGGTCAGCCGGGCGGTGAAGTCGGCCGCGCCGGCCGGCTGGCGGCGCACCGCGCGCGGGTGCAGCACCTCGACGTCGGCGACGGTCCGCCCGGCGACCCAGTTGGCCAGACCACGGCGGACGACCTCGACCTCGGGAAGTTCGGGCACGGGAAGACGCCTCCTGCTCGGTACGGTTCGGCAGGAGTGAAGGCTACTCGGAGGTCACGCCCCGGCGGGCAGCCGGTCGGCGTACTTGTCCTTGATCGCGCGCCAGGCGCTCTCGGCGGCCTTCTGCTCGGCTTCCTTCTTCGAGCGGCCGACGCCGCTGCCGAAGTCCTCGCCGGCCACCCGGGCCGCCGCGGTGAAGGTCTTCTCGTGGTCCGGACCGGATTCCATGACCACGTACTCGGGCACTCCGATGCCCACCGAGGCGGTGAGCTCCTGGAGGCTGGTCTTCCAGTCCAGGCCGGCGCCCAGCTGAGAGGACTCCTCGATCAGCGGGTCGAACAGTCGGTGGACGAACTCGGTGGCCGCGTCCAGGCCCTGGTCCAGGTAGACGGCGCCGATCACGGCCTCGACGGTGTCGGCGAGGATCGACGACTTGTCGCGGCCGCCGGTGCCCTCCTCGCCCTTGCCGAGGCGGATGAACGTGCCGAGCTCCAGGCCGCGGCCGACGTCCGCGAGCGCGCGGGAGTTGACCACCGCGGCGCGCAGTTTGGCGAGCGTGCCCTCCGGGACGTCCGGGTGGACGCGGTAGAGGGTGTCGGTCACCACGAGGCCCAGCACCGAGTCGCCGAGGAACTCCAGGCGCTCGTTGGTGGGCAGCCCGCCGTTCTCGTACGCGTACGAGCGGTGGGTCAGGGCACGTACCAGAAGGGCGCGCTCGAGCGTGTACCCGAGGCGCCCTTCCAGGACGTCGTATTCGGTCGAAGCCGGCCCGCCGGCCTTGCCGCCGCCCGAAGAGGAACCCTTCGGGGCGGTGGACGCCTTGCGGGTGGAGTTACCGTCCGACATCGATCCGTACACCCCGCCGATCAGACCGAGAGGACCTGGCGACGGTTGTACGTGCCGCAGCTCGGGCACGCGATGTGGCCCAGCTTCGGCTCGTGGCAGCGGTCGCACGCCACGAGGGCCGGGACAACGGCCTTCCAGTTGGACCGACGGTGGCGCGTGTTGCTGCGCGACATCTTCCGCTTCGGAACAGCCACGGCTACTTCTCCTGGTTCTCGGCGAGACCCTCACGGGTGTCGCTGTTCTTAGATCCGTCACCCTCGTCGCCGGGGGCGGCGGAGAGTCCCTGCAGAGCCGCCCACCGGGGGTCGACGGCATCGTGGTGGTGCGCCGGGTCGTCGCTCAGGCGCGCTCCGCACTCGGAGCACAGGCCCAGGCAGTCTTCCTGGCACACCGGCTGCAGCGGCAGTGCGAGCACCACCGCGTCACGCAGCACCGGCCGGAGGTCGAAGAAGTCGCCCTCCAGACGGTAAGTCTCTTCTTCCGAGTCCTCTTCGAGGTCCTCGGCCCCGGCGGTCCGGGCGCGGTGGCGCTCGTCGGACTCCGGGTAGTAGTACAGCTCCTGGAAGTCCACGTCGATGTCGAACTCGACGGGCTCCAGGCACCGGACGCACTCGCCCTCGACGCGGGTCTCGGCGGTGCCGGTGACCAGCACGCCCTCGACCACGGACTCCAGGCGGAGCTCCAGCTCGATCGGGCTCTTCTCCGGCACGCCGATCACGTCGATGATCCCGAAGCCCTCCGGGGCCTCCAGGGTCCGGCTCACCTTGCGCATCGAGCCCGGACGCCGACCGAGCTCGTGCGTGTCGAACACGAGGGGGTCGCGGTGGTCGAGGCGGTTCAAGGTGTCCTGACTTCCATAGGAATCAACGAGGGAGTCCCCATACAGGTCGGCTTTGCGAGGGCAAGCCAACGGCCGGACATGGGGAGGCCGGAGTGGTCAGACTACCGGAGTCTCCCGCCAGGCCCAACTTCGGTCCCGTCGGGAGACTCCCCCGCGGCCGCGCCGGGGCCGGTTCAGCGGCCGCCGAGCTCCCGCAGCCTGGTCATGTCGATCATGCTGGTGTCGAAGAAGCTGGTCTCGTCCAGACCCTGCCCCTGCGCCTGGCCCTGGCCCTGCTGCTGGCCCTGGCCCTGGCCCTGCGGCTGGCCCTGGCCCTGCTGCTGGTGCGGCACGGCCGGCGGGGTGGCCGGCGGCTGGGGGTAGGCGTAGCCGTCGTAGGACTGCGCGGCGTAGCCCTGCTGCTGCTGGGGATATCCGTAGCCACCCTGCTGCTGGTCCGGGTAGCCCTGCTGCTGGTAGCCGTCCTGCTGCCCGCCCCACTGGGCGTTGTACGGGTCGCCCTGGCCGGCCGGGTCGTAGCCGCCGCCGTACACCTCGGCGTACTGCCCGCCGGGCTGCTGGGCGGCCGCGTACTGGTCGGTGCCGGGGGCCTGCCAGCCGGCCGCGGCCGGGGTCTGCTCCGGCCAGGTCTGCTGCTGCGGGACGTCCTCGCGGTACCAGGCGATGTCCCCGCCGTCGGGGTCGTGGGCGAAGCCCGCCGCCACCGCCTCGGCCCGCTCCTTGGCCTCCTGGGCCTGGTCGGCGGCGGCCAGGTAGGCGCCCAGCTCGTCGATGGGACGCTTGCCGAGCAGCTTGTCCCGGCCCTTGCCGACCGCCTCCAGGGTGGCGCCGAGCACGTTCTCCAGGGTGGCGAGCTTCACATCGACGTACTCGTCCACCTCGGGGCTCGGGCTGATCCGCTGCGGGCGGAACTCCTCGCCGTCGCCCTCGGACTCGGACTCGGTCTCGAAGACGCTGGAGTCGCCGCGCAGCTTGGTGCGGCCGCGGCCGACCGCGCCGAGCGTCTTGGTCAGCACGACCTCGAAGTTGGCGAGCTTGCTGTCCACGTAGTCGTCGGCCTCGGCCCGCTTGGCGTCGACCTCGGCGCGCGCCTCGGCGAGGATCCGGTCGGCCTGGGCCTGGGCCTGGCGGACCACCTCGGTGTCCGAGATCAGCGAGCCGCGCTCGGCGTGCGCGCCCTGGATGATCCGCTCGGCCTCGGCCTGGGCGCCCGCCACCACCTGCTCGTGGTCGGCCATCACCGACTGGGCCTGGGCGAGTTCGGCGGGCAGGGCCGACCTGAGGTTGTTGAGCAGGCCGATCAGCTCGGCCCGGTTCACCACGCAGGAGGCCGACATCGGCATCGAGCGGGCGTTCTCGACCGCCGCCACGATCTCGTCGACCTTGTTCTGCACGTCCACGGGGCTTCGTCTTTCCGTGTGCCGCCGACGGTCCGGCGGAGGCAGGCCCGACGCGGTGAACCTCACCGCGGGGCAGGAGTACAGACTGTACGGCCCCTGCCGGGCGGGGTCACAACGCCTGCGCCGAACCGGTCTGCCGCCCGCGGGACAATCCATGACGAACCGGCAGAAGCGGACAGACGGCGCCTACTGCTCGGCCTTGCGCTCCGCGATCCGCTCCACCAGCTGGCGGTGCACCGTCTCCGGCAGCAGGTGCGAGACGTCGCCGCCGTACGAGGCGACCTCCTTGACCAGCGTCGAGGAGAGGAAGCTGTACGTCGGCGAGGTCGGCACGAACAGCGTCTCCACCCCGGTCAGGCCGTGGTTCATCTGGGCCATCTGGAGCTCGTAGTCGAAGTCGCTGACCGCGCGCAGGCCCTTGATGATCGCGGGGATGTTGCGCTCCCGGCAGAAGTCCACCAGCAGGCCGTGGTGCGACTCGACCACCAGGTTCCCGAAGCCGGCGGTGACCTCCTCGATCAGGCCGATCCGCTCCTCGACGGTGAACATGCCCTGCTTGTTCCGGTTGATCAGGACCGCGACATGCACCACGTCGTACAGCTTCGAGGCCCGCCCGATGATGTCGAGGTGACCGTTGGTGATCGGGTCGAACGACCCAGGACAGACGGCTCGGCGCATGGCGTGTGTGCTCCCTCGTGGGGTGACGGCTGCTGCGGGCCGCGGCCCGCTACTTCTGCTCACCGGCCGCGGCGGCGGCGCGACCGTACCAGAGCGTGCCCTCGCCGTAGCGGCGGGAGCGCAGTTCCTCGAAACCCCCGGGCCAGTCGAACCCACCGCCGCGGGTGCTGCGCTCCACGGTGACGAGTGCGTCGTCCGCGAGCCAGCCCCCGGCCAGGAGTGTGATCAGCATCTCGCGGACCTCCTCGTCCGTCACCACGTACGGCGGGTCGAGGAAGACCAGGTCGTACGGGCTCTGCGGGGGCGGGCCGGCGATCACCTTCTCCGCCCTGGCGGCCCGCACCTCGGCCCCGGGCAGGCCGATCGTCCGGACGTTCTCCCGGATCACCCGGGCCGCCTGGCCGTCCGCCTCGACCAGCAGGACGTGCTCGGCGCCGCGCGACAGCGCCTCCAGTCCGACCGCGCCCGATCCGCCGAACAGGTCCAGCATCCGGATCCCGTGCAGGGTGCCGCGCAGCGCCTCCAGGGTGGAGAACATCGCCTCGCGGGCCTTGTCGGAGGTCGGGCGGGTGCCCCGGCCGGGCGGTACGGCCAGTCGGCGGCCGCCGGCCGCCCCGGCGATCACGCGGGTCATGGTGGTGGGAGGTCCTTTCGTCGCTGCCCGACCACGCTATACGGCGCAGGCCCCGCCGGGCTTACCGGCGGGGCCTGCGGGGAGTACGGGTCAGCTCGCCTCGGAGCCCGCCGCCTGGGGCGGCAGGGCCGCGCCGAGCAGGGCCGGCGAGGCGTAGCGGGACCAGGACAGGCAGCCGTCGGGCGGGCAGAACTCGGGGCGGCGCGGGTCGTGCCCGAGCTCGCGCAGCTTGGTCCGGACGGAGTCGGGCGTGCGGCCGAACCGGGCGGCGATCCGGGCGATGGTCTCGCCGTCGTGGAAGCGCCGGACCAGTTCCTCCTCGTGCTGCGGCACCCAGGGGGCGCCGTGGCCGGGGTACAGCTCGCGCAGCACGTCGCGGTCGGGGATGGGCTCGGAGACGTCGGCGACGATCGCCAGCGCCCGCAGCGCGCGGTTGAGCGCGATCCGCAGCGAGGCGACGTCCTCGACCGGCAGGCGGAGCTTGCCCGAGGCGAGCGGTGCGGCGGCCGCCCCCTCGCGCCAGCCGGTCAGGGTGAGGGTGACCTCGCGGTCGTCGTCGCTGGCGAGTTCGATCCGGAAGACCTTGTCGCCCAGCGGGAGCTCGTTGAGATGACGGAATGCCATGGCATGACCCCCAAGTGTCGTGCCAGGTACGCACCTTGGAGGTGCGTCCTGAACAACTCCATTCTCTCCCGGGGGTCTGACAATCCGACCCTCGAAGGGCCGCTCAGCCCTTCTCCATGTAGGCCGCGCGGTCCTCGTCGAGCAGGCTCTCCAGCGCGGTGCGCAGCTCCGGGTGGGCGGCCAGGTGCGGGTCCTCGGCGACCAGCCGGGTGGCCTCGGTGCGGGCGGTGAGGATGACCTCCTCGTCCTCCAGCACCGAGAGCACCTTGAGCGAGGACTTCACCCCGGACTGGGCCTGGCCCAGCACGTCGCCCTCGCGGCGCTGTTCGAGGTCGATCCTGGACAGCTCGAAGCCGTCCAGGGTGCCCGCCACCGCGTCCAGCCGGGCCCGCGCGGCGCTGCCCCCGGGCATGTCGCTGACCAGCAGGCACAGGCCCGCCGCGCTGCCGCGGCCGACCCGGCCGCGCAGCTGGTGGAGCTGGGAGACGCCGAAGCGGTCGGCGTCCATGATGACCATCGCGGTGGAGTTGGGGACGTTGACGCCGACCTCGATCACCGTGGTGGCGACCAGCACGTCCACCTCGCCGGCCGTGAACCGGCGCATCACCTCGTCCTTGGCCTCGGGCGCGAGCCGGCCGTGCAGGATCTCCACCCGCAGGCCGCTCAGCGGGCCCTTCGCCAGCTTCTCGGCCGTCTCCACCACCGAGAGCGGGGGCCGCCGTTCGTCGCTCGCCGCGCCCTCGTCGCCGCCCTCGTCGCCGACCTCCTCGAAGTCCTCCACGGCGGCCTTGCGGCGCTTCTTCCCCGGGCCCGCCGCCGGCTCCTCGTCCCCGATCCGGGGGCAGACCACGTACGCCTGATGGCCCTTGGCGACCTCCTCGCGGACCCGCTCCCAGGCCCGGGTGAGGAAGTTGGGCTTCTCCAGCGCCGGGACGACATGGGTGGAGATCGGCGAGCGGCCGGCCGGCAGCTGGTCCAGGACGGAGGTCTCCAGGTCCCCGAAGACCGTCATCGCGACGGTGCGCGGGATCGGGGTGGCCGTCATCACCAGCAGGTGCGGCGGCTGCTCGCCCTTGGCGCGCAGCGCGTCCCGCTGCTCGACGCCGAAGCGGTGCTGCTCGTCCACCACGACCAGGCCGAGGTCCTGGAACTGCACCTTGTCCTCGATCAGCGCGTGGGTGCCGATGGCGATCCCGGCGTCCCCGCAGGCCATGTCGAGCAGCGCCTGCCGGCGGGCGGGGACGCCCATCGAGCCGGTCAGCAGCACCACCCGGGTGCCGAGGTCGGAGCCGCCGAGCATGCCGCCCTCGGCGAGGTCTCCCATCATCTCGACGATCGAGCGGTGGTGCTGCTGGGCGAGCACCTCGGTGGGCGCCAGCAGCACCGCCTGGCCGCCCGCGTCCACCACGGCGAGCATGGCGCGCAGCGCGACCAGGGTCTTCCCGGAGCCGACCTCGCCCTGGAGCAGCCGGTGCATCGGGTGGTCGGTGGCGAGGTCGGCGGCGATCTCGGCGCAGACGGACCGCTGGCCCTCGGTGAGGGTGAACGGCAGCCGGGCGTCGAAGGCGTCCAGCAGGCCGCCCTCGCGCGCCCGGCGCGGCTTGGCGGGCAGGGCGGAGTCGGCGGCCCGGCGCTGCGCGAGGGCGACCTGGAGCACGAAGGCCTCGTCCCAGCGCAGCCGGCTCTGGGCGCGCTCGCGGTCGGCGTGGCCGCGCGGGCGGTGGATCAGTTCCAGCGCCTCGGGCAGCGGGATCAGGTCGTGCCGCTCGCGCAGTTCGGCGGGCAGCGGCTCGCCGACGTCGCCGAGGTGCTTGGTGAGCGCGGTCTCGATGCAGATCGACAGCTTCCAGCTGGGCATCTGCGCGCTGGCGCCGTACACCGGGATGAGCCGGCCGGCGAACTGCCGCGCGGCGTCCGACCCGGTGTCCTCGTCGAGCAGCTGGTAGTCCGGCGAGACCAGCTGGCGGGTCCGGTTGAAGACCCCGACCTTTCCGGCGAACAGGCCCTGGGCGCCGGCCCTGAGCTCCTTCTGCCGCCAGCCCTGGTTGAAGAAGACCAGCGAGAGCCGGCTGCGGCCGTCGGTGACCACGACCTCCAGCCGGTCGCCCTTGCGGCCGCGGAACGGGATCAGGGTGACCTTCTCGATCCGGGCCAGCACGGTGACGTGCTCGTCGACCTCCAGCTCGTCCAGGCTGGTGAGCTGGCCGCGTTCGACGTAGCGGCGCGGGTAGTGGTGCAGCAGGTCCCCGACCGTGCGCAGCTTGAGACTGTCGGCGAGCACCTTCGCGGTGCGGTCGCCGACGAGCTTGGTCAGTGGTTCATCGAGAGCGCCCATCAGGCCCCTGTTTACACCAAGGGGCGGACAGAACGGCGGCTACTCCACCCCGATGAGCAGCGGCGCCGGTTCCTGCCCGCCGTGGAAGACCACCGCGTCCACCTCGGGCCGGCGGTGCCGCACGTGGGCGACCAGCCGCTCGGCGAGCGCCTCCTCGGTGCCCTCGCCGAGGATCAGGGTGACGAGTTCGCCGCCGGCCCCGAGCATCCGGTCCAGCACGCTCTCGCCGACCTCGGCCAGCCCGACGCCGATCACCGCGACGTCGCCGTCGATCAGCCCGAGCACGTCCCCGGCCTGGCAGACCCCGGCCATCGTCCAGGACTCCCCCTCGGCGACGGCCAGTTCCGCGTACCGGGTGGCCCCGGCGGCGGAGGTCATGGCGACCACGTCCTCGTCGAAGCGGCGGCCGCCCTCGTGCACCGCGAGCGCCGCCAGTCCCTGCACCGGCGAGCGGGTGGGCAGGACGGCGATCCGCACTCCTTCCTCGCGCAGCTGGTCGGCGGCGGCCCCGGCGGCGGCCCGCAGCTCCGGGTCGTTCAGCAGCAGGACGACCTCGCGGGCGGCCGAGCGGCGCACCGCGGCGGCGAGTTCGGCGCTGGCCGGCGGGCGGTCCGGGTCGGCGTGCAGGACGACGGCGCCGGCCTGTTCGCAGAGCTCGGCCAGGCCCTCGCCGGAGACCACCGAGAGCACCGCCCGGGCCCGCTCCTCGCGCTCGCCGGGCTCGGCGACGGTGCCGGAGCGGGCGGCGGCCTCGGCGAAGTGGGTGATCCGGATCTGGTGCGGGCGCCCGGCCCCGACGCCGGCCTCCACGGCGGCGCCCGCGTCGTCCACGTGGACGTGCACGTTCCACAGGCCGTCGCCGCCGCCGACCACCAGCGAGTCGCCGAGCTCGCCGAGCCGCTCGCGCAGCGCGGGCAGCGCCTCGTCGGGGGCGTCCAGCAGGTAGATGACCTCGAAGGCGGGGTGGCCGGGGCCGGGCGGCCGCAGGTGCGTCTCGCAGCTCTCGACGGCCCGGACGTCCCCGCGCAGCGCGACCGGCCCCATCGGCTGCTGCCCGGCGACGGCGTCGGCGAGCGCGCCGAGGACGGCCACCAGGCCGCGCCCGCCGGCGTCCACGACCCCGTTCTCGGCCAGCACGGCGAGCTGCTCGGGGGTGTGCCGCAGCGCGTCCCGGGCGGCCCGGTGGGCGGTGTCGGCGACCTGCGCGAGCCCGTCCCCGGCCCGGACGGCCTCCCGGGCGGCGACCCGGGCGACGGTCAGCAGGGTCCCCTCGACGGGCTCCGCGACGGCCTGGTACGCGGAGTCGGCGGCCCGTTGCAGGGCGGCCCGCAGCTGGTCGGCGCCGCCGCCCTCGGCGAGCGTCTCGGCGGTCCCGCGCAGCCACTGGGCGAGGATCACCCCGGAGTTCCCGCGGGCGCCGACCAGCGCGCCGCGGGCCATCGCCCGGACCGTGTCCGCCAGCCCGGGGGCCGTCCCGACGGCGGGGTCGGCGAAGCGGCTCTCCACCTCGGCGGCGGCGGACTCGACGGTCAGATAGAGGTTGGTGCCGGTGTCGCCGTCCGGGACGGGGTAGACGTTGAGCGCGTCGATCTCCTCGCGGGCCTGGCCGAGCGCCCGCAGGGCGAGCTGGCACCAGGTGCGCACGGCCGGGGCGTCGAGCGTGTGCAGCACCAGGTCTCCTCCGGATGGGACGCCGCGGTGGCCCGAGGGGCGGCGGCGAGGGGTGATACCGGCAGGTTATCGGGGGGCGGGCGGGGCCGTCCGGGCCGACGACCGGAGCGATCACTCGGCCGGTCATGGTAGTTTCGTGGGACGGAAGCAAGCGTTGTATGCTCTTCCGGTTGCCTGGAACCGTCCAGGCTCACCCCCTCGTCCGGTCTGGTCCACGCGAGTGTTCTGGTGGTCGAGCGGGGTTTTCGAAAGTATCTGATCTGAAGTCTTGGAGTGACTCCTGTGGCTGCCAACTGCGACGTCTGCGGCAAGGGGCCGGGCTTCGGCAACAGCATCTCCCACTCTCACCGCCGTACCCCCCGTCGTTGGAACCCCAACATCCAGACGGTGCGCGCTGTGATTGGGCGGACGCCGAAGCGGCTCAACGTCTGCACCTCGTGCATCAAGGCCGGTAAGGTCTCGCGCTGACGCGCAGACCGGCAAGCCGGTCCTCCAGTGAGCCGGTTCATCCTCGGATGAGCCGGCTTCACTGTTTCCGTGGCCGGCTCTGCCGTTTTCCGGACCCACCGACAGTGGGCGGACTCCTCCCAGGAGCCCGCCCACTGTCGTCTTCCGGGGTCCTCAGCGCCAGCGCCAGGCGTGGTCGACCGGGCCGATGCCGGCGCCCAGGGCGAAGCCCCCGGCGATCGCGCCGGTGATGTACTCCTTGGCCGAGGCCACCGCCCGCGGCAGCGGCTCGCCCTTGGCCAGTCCGGCCGCGATCGCGCTGGCCAGGGTGCAGCCGGTGCCGTGGGTGTGCCGGTTGTCGTAGCGGGGCGCCCGGAACCAGTGCACCTCGTCCGGTCCGCCGTACAGCAGGTCGGCGGCCTCGCCCGGCAGGTGGCCGCCCTTGACCAGCGCCCAGCGCGGGCCGAGGTCGACCAGCGCCCTGGCGGCGTCCAGCATCTGCGACTCGTCCTCGACGGTCAGCCCGGTGAGCTGGGTCACCTCGTGCAGGTTGGGGGTGGCCAGGGTGGCGACCGGCAGCAGCTTCTCGCGGACGGTGGCGACGGCCTCGGCGACCAGCAGAGCGTCCCCGTGCTTGGAGACCCCGACCGGGTCGACCACCACCGGGGCGTCCACCCCGGCCAGCAGCTCGGCGACGGTCTCGACGAGTTCGACCGAGGCGAGCATGCCGGTCTTCACGGCCTGCACCCCGATGTCGTCCACCACGCTGCGGAACTGCGCCCGGACGGCTTCCGCGGGCAGCTCCCAGTAGCCCTGGACGCCGAGCGAGTTCTGCGCGGTGACGGCGGTGATCACGCTCATGCCGTGGACGCCGAGGGCGAGCATCGCCTTGAGGTCGGCCTGGATTCCGGCGCCGCCGCCGGAGTCGGAGCCGGCGACGGTGAGCACCCGGGGAGGCGCGAGGCGGGCGGTGGCGTCGGAGGGGCCGTGCGAAGCGCTTCGGCCGGGGGCGGGGGTGGGAGACGGGAGGGCCATGGGCCCCAACCTACCGGCGCGCTCTCAGAGCACCGCCTCGGACTCCGCCCAGCGGTCCTTCGGCACCGTCTTCAGCCTGGTCACCGCGTCGCCGATCGGCAGCAGTTCGATGCCGGTCCGGCGCAGCGCGGTGAAGTGTCCGAACGCCCCCTGCTGGACGGCCTCCACCGCGTGCCAGCCGAACCGGGTGGCGAGCACCCGGTCCCGGGCGGTCGGGGTGCCGCCGCGCTGGACGTGGCCGAGGATGACCGGGCGGGCCTCCTTGCCGAGCAGGTTCTCCAGCTCGTGGGCGAGCCGGTTGCCGATCCCGCCGAAGGTCCGGTGGCCGTACTGGTCGACCTCGCCGTGGTCGAAGCGCATGGTGCCGGGCAGCGGGGAGGCGCCCTCGGCGACGGCGATGATGGCGAACTTCTTGCCGCGCGCGAAGCGGTCCTCGATTATCCGGGCCACCGCCTCGATGTCGAAGGGCTTCTCCGGGATCAGGATGCCGTGCGCACCGCCCGCCATGCCCGCGGTGAGGGTGATCCAGCCGGTGTGCCGGCCCATCAACTCGACCACCATGACGCGCTGGTGGGACTCGGCGGTGGTCTTCAGCCGGTCGATCGCCTCGGTCGCGACGTGCACGGCGGTGTCGAAGCCGAAGGTCACGTCGGTGGCGTCGATGTCGTTGTCGATGGTCTTCGGCACCCCGACCACGGGCAGTCCGGCGTCGCTGAACAGCTTGGCGGCGGTCAGCGTGCCCTCCCCGCCGATCGCGATCAGCGCGTCGATGCCGATCTCCCGGGCCAGCGTCTTGGCGTTCTCGACCGCCCAGGCGATCCGGTCCCGCCGCACCCGGGCCGAGCCCAGGATGGTGCCGCCGAGGGTGAGCAGGCCGGTGACGTCGTCGTGCGAGACCGTCCTGGTGCGGCCCTCGATCAGTCCGAGGAAGCCGTCCAGGATGCCGACGATCTCGTGCCCGTGGACGTCGGTGCCCCGGTGCACCACCGAGCGGATCACCGCGTTGAGGCCGGGGCAGTCGCCGCCGCTGGTCAGTACACCGATGCGCATGTCTGGTGTGCTCCCGCTCGCAGTGGGTCGGGCCACCCGCGCCGGGCGGGTGGGCTGGGGTGTCGCAAGCCTACGCACAACGCACCCTCGACACCCGTTCCCAGCGCACCGGAGCGTCACGCGCCGCCCGCCGTACGGGGATCGGCGCCGGCCGCCCGCCGGGGCTCCGCCTCCCGGGTCCTCGCCGGGGCCGACGGAATCCGGGGCGGGCCCTACTCGGCGAAGTGGTCCCAGCCGCCCACCCGGTCCCAGGGGGCGCCGTCCACCGTGACCCGGCCGCTGCGGCTGCCCGTCGGGCGGCCGGTCACCTCGCCCACCACCCGCCAGCGGGCCGGGAGTTGGACCCCGCGCGGGAAGGTGGCCACGATCGCGTGGTCCTCGCCGCCGGAGAGCACCCAGACCAACGGGTCCACGCCGACCGCCTGGCCGATGTCGGCCATCTGCGCCGGGACGTCGAAGTCGGCGGCCTTCAGGTCGATGTCCACCTCGCTGGCCCGGGCCACGTGGCCGAGGTCGGCGACCAGCCCGTCGCTCACGTCGATCATCGAGGTCGCGCCCAGCTCGGCCGCCGCCGGGCCCGCGTGGTACGGCGGTTCGGGCCGGCGGTGCGCCTCGACGAAGGCGCGCGGGGAGCGGAAGCCGCGCTGGAGCACGGTCAGGCCGGCGGCCGACCAGCCGAGCCAGCCGGTCACCGCGACCACGTCGCCGACCTGCGCGCCGGCGCGGGTCACCGCCGCACGCCCCTGGAGGTCGCCGAGCGCCGTGATGGCCAGCATGACGGTGTCGCCGCGCACCACGTCGCCGCCGACCACCGTCGCCCCGGCCACCTGGCACTCGTCGCGCAGCCCGTCCATCAACTCGGTGGCCCAGGTGGTCGGCAGGTCCGCGGGAGTGACCAGACCGAGCAGTATGGCGGTCGGCACCGCCCCCATCGCGGCCACGTCGGCGAGGTTCTGGGCGGCGGCCTTGCGGCCCACGTCGTAGGCGGTGGACCAGTCCCGGCGGAAGTGCCGGTTCTCGATCAGGACGTCCGTGGTCGCCACCACCCGGCCGTCCGGAGCCCGTACCACCGCGGCGTCGTCACCCGGGCCGAGGTCGACCGCGTCGGTGAGCGGTACCCGGGCGGTCAGCTCCCTGATGAGGCCGAACTCGCCGAGCTCGCCCACGGTCCCCTGCATCTGCCGTCCTCTCGCGTTTCCATCCGTCTTCGGCCCCCGTCGCGCTCCCCCGCGCGCAGCGTACGCCCTTCCGGGGCCTCGGGGTCTCCCCTCCCCGGCCCGCTGCGAGGTAGCGTGGTGATCAGACTGCCGGTGAGCCCACCCACCCATGCGCCTGACCGGGCGATCACGGCGGCGATCCCCCCTCAACCGGCCGCCGGGAGGTCCCCGTGGTACAGGCATACATCCTGATCCAGACCGAGGTTGGCAAGGCCACCGCCGTGGCCCGGACCATCGCCGAGGTCCCCGGCGTACTCACCGCCGAGGACGTCACCGGCCCCTACGACGTGATCGTCAAGGCCGAGGCCGAGACGGTGGACGAACTGGGCCGGCTGGTGGTGGCCCGGGTCCAGAAGGTCGAGGGCATCACCCGCACCCTCACCTGCCCGGTGGTGCACCTGTAGGCCGGTGCACCGGTGCGCCCGGGCCCCGGTGGCCCGGCGCACCGACACGTCCGGCCACCCGGGCCCCGGTTACCATCGGCGGGTGGCCAGAGAACTCCGCGTCCCCGAGGCGCTGACCGCCCTGCCGGCCCCGGTCCGCTGGCTGGCCCTGCCCGTCGCCCTGACCTGCACCGTCGTGGCGCTGGTCGGCAGCTGGGGGCCGGCCGACCCGAAGGTCGAGGTCCCGCAGCCGGGCGGCCGGGCGGCCGGGTACTGCCGGTCGCTGGCCGCCGCGCTGCCGGCCGACCTGCTCGGGCACGCCCGCAACGACCCGTCGCCCGCCTCCCCGTACGTGGCCGCCTGGGGCGATTCCCCCCGGACGGTGCTGCGCTGCGGCATCGACCGGCCGGAGGAGCTGGACGGCGACCACGCCGCGGACTGGTCCCCGAGCGTCGACGGCGTCACCTGGTGGTCGCAGAAGCTCGCCGACGGCGGCTACCGCTTCGTGACGACCATGCGCGCCGCCTACGTCGAGGTGACCGTCCCCGCCGGGGCCGCGCAGAACCCCTTCGACCCGGCGGCCGCCCTGACCGGCGCGGTCAAGGCCAACGTCCCGGGCTGAGCCCGGCGGCGGGAGCCGCGACCCGGGGGGAACGCACCGAGGGCGGGCCGGGAACTCCCCGGCCCGCCCTCCGCGGCAGGACCCGCTAGCGCAGCCCGGTCGAGCGGCGCAGCGCCGTCCCGAGCAGCCGGTCGATCAGCTCCGGGTACGCGACCCCGCTGGCCTCCCACATCTTCGGGTAGGCCGAGATCGGGGTGAAGCCGGGCATGGTGTTGATCTCGTTGATCATCCAGGTGCCGTCCTCCAGCAGGAAGAAGTCCACCCGGGCCAGGCCCTCGCAGCCGAGCGCCTCGAAGGCCTCGACCGCCTGGCGCTGGATCTCGGCGAGTTCCTCGGCGGTCAGGTCCGCCGGGATCTTCACGTCCGAGGAGTCGATGTACTTGGCCTCGAAGTCGTAGAAGTCGAAGCCCTCGCCGACCAGGACCTCGCCGGCCACGCTGGCCCGCGGGCCGTCCTCGAACTCCAGCACGCCGCACTCGATCTCGCGGCCGGTCACGCCGGCCTCGATGATGAGCTTGGGGTCGTGCCGGCGGGCCTCCTCGATCGCGGCGTCGAGGTCGGCCAGGTCCTTCACCTTGGTGATGCCGATGCTGGAGCCGGCCCGGCAGGGCTTCACGAACAGCGGCAGACCCAGCTCGGCGGCCCGCTCGCGCACCGCCGCGCGGCCCGCCTCGGACTCCCAGTCGCGCGGCCGCACGATGGTGTAGCGGCCGACGTTCAGACCGTGCGAGGCCAGGATCCGCTTGGCGAACTCCTTGTCCATGCCGGCCGCGCTCGCCAGCACGCCGTTGCCGACGTACGGGACGCCGGAGAGCTCCAGCAGGCCCTGGAGCGTGCCGTCCTCGCCCCACGGGCCGTGCAGCAGCGGGAACACCACGTCGACCTCGCCGAGGGCCTTGGGGGCGCTGCCCGGCTCGGTCAGGACCACCTCTCGGCTGCCCGGGGCGACCGGCAGCGCGACCTGGCCGTCGACGCCCTCGGCGACGTGCGCCACGTCCGGCAGCCGCCCGTCGGTGATGGCCATCCGGGCCGGCTCGTCGCTGGTCAGCGCCCAGCGGCCCTCGTGCGTGATGCCGATCGGCAGCACGTCGTACTTGTCGCGGTCGATCGCCCTGAGCACACTGCCCGCGGTGGAGACCGAGATCGCGTGCTCGGAGCTGCGCCCGCCGAAGACCAGCGCGACGCGCGGCTTCCGGTCGGGCCGGTTCGGGGAGGACTGTTCGATGCTCATATCGGGTTTGAGACTACCGTGCGAGACCCTGCCGGAAGGCAGGCACCACCGGGGAGTCGGCGGTCCCGCGGGGACCGGGCGGGCGCCGCGGCCCGGGGCCGCGGCCCGCCGGACTCAGCGCCGCTCGGCCTTCGCCGAACGCGACATCAGCGTCTGCAGCGCCTCCTGGGTCGGCCGCCCGTTGTGCACCACGTCCACCACGGCCTCGACGATCGGCATGTCGACCCCGTTGCGCCGGGCCAGGTCCAGGACCGACTCGCAGGACTTGACGCCCTCGGCGGTCTGCCGGGTGGCCGCGATGGTCTCCGCGAGCGACATGCCCCGGCCCAGGTTCATGCCGAAGGTGTTGTTGCGCGACAGCGGCGAGGAGCAGGTGGCCACCAGGTCGCCCATCCCGGCGAGTCCGGCGAAGGTGTGCGGGTCCGCGCCCAGCACCTCTCCGAGCCGGGTGGTCTCGGCCAGCCCGCGGGTGATCAGGGTCGCCTTGGTGTTGTCCCCGAGCCCCATGCCGGCCGCCATGCCGACCGCCAGGCCGATCACGTTCTTGACCGCGCCGCCGAGTTCGCAGCCCACTACGTCGGTGTTGGTGTACGGCCGGAAGTACGGCGTGTGGCAGGCCGCCTGGAGCCGCTTGGCGACCGCCTCGTCGGAGCAGGCGACCACGCTGGCCGCGGGCTGCCGGTTGGCGATCTCCTTGGCCAGGTTGGGCCCGCTGACCACCGCGACGCGCTCCGGGCCGACCCCGGTGACCTCGTCGATCACCTCGCTCATCCGCTTGGCGGTGCCGAGTTCGATGCCCTTCATCAGGCTCACCAGCACGGTCTGCGGCTCGATCAGCGGCGTCCAGGCGGCCAGGTTGTCGCGCAGCGTCTGCGAGGGCACCACGAGCACCGCGAAGTCGGCGCCGGCCAGCGCCTCGGCGGCGTCGGTGGTCGCCCGCACGGTGTCGGGCAGCCGGACGCCCGGGAGGTAGTCCGGGTTCTCGTGGGTGGAGTTGACGGCGTCCACCAACTCCTGGCGGCGGGCCCACAGCACGACCTCGCAGCCCGCGTCGGCGAGCACCAGCGCGAACGCGGTGCCCCAGGAGCCGGTCCCCATCACGGCGCAACGGATCACTTGCCGGCCTCCTCGGTGCCCTTGCCCCGCTCGCCCTTGGCGCGCCGGCGCTCGGCCAGCGCCGCCGCGGCACGATCCCGGGCCGCCCTGCGCATGTCGTAGCGCTCGGCCGGCGGTTCCTCGCCGCGGACCTCCGCCAGCACGGCGGTGATCGCCGTCATGATGTCCTCGGTCGCGTCGGCGAGCACCTGGGCGGTGAGCTCCTGCCCCCGGTACTTGCTCAGGTCCACCGCGGGCCCGGCCGCGACGGTGACCCTGTGCCGCGGGAACAGGTTGAACCTGCCCTTCCCGAGACCGGGCCGGCCGTACGGCGGGATGATCTCGTGGGCGCCCCAGTGCGCGACCGGGATGACCGGCGCACCGGTCATCAGCGCGACCCTGGCGACACCGCTCTTGCCGGTCATCGGCCACAGGTCCGGGTCCCGGGTGAGCGTGCCCTCCGGGTAGAACTGCACGCACTGGCCGCTGTTGACCGCGTCGATCGCGGCCCGGAACGCCTGCGCGGCGTCGGTGGACTCGCGGAACACCGGAATCTGACCGGTCTTGCGCAGCATGAATCCGATGAAGGGGATCGAGAACAGCGAGGACTTGCCGAGAATGCGCGGCGGACGTCCGCTGTTGTACTGCCAGTGCGCATAGATCACCGGATCGATGATCGAATTGTGGTTCACCGCGGCGATGAAGCCGCCGTTCTTCGGAATGTGCTCCCAGCCCCGCCAGTCGGGCTTCACCAGGGCGGTCGTCACCGGCTTCACCAGCACGGCCGCGAAGCGGTACCAGATGCCGTAGTCGGCATTGCCGAACTTGGCGTACGAGCGGCGGGCCACCCCAGCTCCTTCTCATCCGATGCGGCACGGATTACCGCGGTCATGGCGTCCCGGCGCCGCGCACCGATTCCACCGGTGCCCGGGCCACGGGCGCGGAACAGTGTCGCCCGCCCGATCACCGGCTGTCGAGCAACCGCGCCAACCCGCCCGGCGGGCGTGATCAAACGCACGTCCGCACAGCTCGGACGGCCTGGCGAGGGCTCCGGGACCGGCGCCAGAATGACGCCGATGACCCAGGACACCGTACGCCCCAGCGGGGCCGTCGCGCCCCCCGCACCCACCGCCGGCTGGTCGCTGGTGCTTCCGCTCAAGCCGCTCACCATGGCGAAGAGCAGACTGGCCCCGTACGCCGGACCGCACCGGGCCGACCTGGCCCTGTCCTTCGCCCTGGACACCGTCACCGCCGCCCTGGCCACCCCCGGGGTCGGCCGGGTCCTGGTGGTCACCCGCGACGCCGCGGCCGGCGCCCGGCTGACCGCGCTCGGCGCCCTGGTGGTCGCCGACGAGCCCGACGGAGGCCTCAACCGGGCGCTGGCGCACGGCGCCGAGAGCGCCCTGGCCCTGGCCCCGCGGGCCCCGCTGGCGGTGCTCTCGGCGGACCTCCCGGCGCTGCGTCCGGCCGAACTGGCCCGGGTGCTGGGCGCGGTGCCGGCGGACGGCCGGGCCTTCCTGCCGGACACCCCCGGCCTCGGCACCACGCTGCTCGCCTGCGCCCCCGGCCGTCCGCTCTCCCCCGCCTTCGGGGACGGCTCACGGGCCCGGCACGCGGCCGGCGGGGCGCTCGAACTGCGCCTCGCGGACGTGGAGTCGGTGCGCCGGGACGTGGACACCGGGACGGACCTCGGCGAGGCCGCGGCGCTCGGCCTCGGCCCGCACACCAGCGCGCTGTTCGCCCGGCTGAGCCTTTCCTGAGCCCTCCCGGCCGCCGCCCGGGCAGCGCCCGGAGCCACCCCGGGCGCGGCCCGGCCCGGCGTCGACCTGCTCCCGGGCCGGGGCCGGCCCGCTCGCTATGCTGCTCGCATGCAGGCCACCTCGTTCACCTTCGACCCCGCCACCCGGGCCGGCTCCGTGCTGCTCGACGACGGGACCCCGGTGCCGTTCGACGCGGCCGCCTTCGACGCCGGCGGCCTGCGGCTGCTGCGCCCCGGCCAGCGGGTGCGGATCCGCACCGAGGGCACCGGCGAGGCCCGCCGGGTGGTCTTCGTGACGCTCCAGACCTTCCCGGACCCCGCCGAGGGCTGACGGCCCCGTCCGGCGCCGTCGGGCCCGGCCCCGGCCCGCGGGCCACCCCGCCGCACCGCCCGGAACTCCCCCGTGCCGCCGCACGCCGTCGATTCCTGACTAAGCGCCCGGAAATCGAAAGAGCCGCGGCGACCCGTCTCCGTGAATTCACGGAAGGGGGGTGCCGCGGCTCTGAGCCGAAGGCCGTCCTGGGACGGTCGCGCGGGACTTACTTGGCAGAGGTCTTGCGCGCGGTGGTCTTGCGGGTGGCGGTCTTCTTCGCCGGCGCCGTCTTCTTGGCCGTGGCGGTCGCCTTCTTGGCGGTGGCCGTGGTCTTCTTGGCGGCGGCCGTGGTGGTCGCCTTCTTCGCCGCGGCCGTCTTCTTGGTCGCGGCGGCCTTGGTCGCGGTCGCCGTGGTCTTCTTCGCGGCGGTGGTCTTCGCGGCCGTGGTCTTGGCGGCGGTGGCCTTGACGGCCGTGGTCTTCGCGGCGGTCTTCTTGGCGGTCGCCGTGGTCTTCTTGGCGGCGGCCGTGGTGGTCGCCTTCTTGACGGCGGCCGTGGTGGCCGTCTTCTTGGCGGCGGCCTTCTTGGCGGCCGGGGCGGCGGCGGCAGCAGCGGCGGCACGCTTGGTGGCGGCACGCTTGGCGGCCGGGGTGGCGGCCACGCCGCTCTTGCCCGGGGTGAGGGAGCCCTTGGGGGCCTTCTTCACCGAGGGGCCTTCCTTCGGCAGCTTCTTGCTGCCGCTGACCAGGTCCTTGAAGCCCTGACCCGGACGGAAGCGCGGGACCGAGGTCTTCTTGACCTTGACCCGCTCGCCGGTCTGCGGGTTGCGGGCGAAGCGCGCGGAGCGCTCCACCTTCTCGAAGGTGCCGAACCCGGTGACCGAGACCCGGTCACCGGCCACAACGGCACGGACCATGGTGTCGAGCACTGCGTCGACGGCCTCTGCGGCAGCCTTGCGACCGCCCAGCTGCTCGGCCACCGCTTCGACAAGCTGAGCCTTGTTCACGTCTTCCCCTTCGGAAACGGGCGCCGGATGATTCCATCCGTTCTTTTCGCACGTTAGGTATGTATCTGCGGACTTTCAATTACCAAACGCGCGAATCACCCTAGTGTCGCAATGGATTTGCGCGTCGGCGACCTCAGTCGAGCGGCGGGGGCCGCTCGTCGAGGTCATGTACAAAGCGACTCAACCGCCTTGCCGCCTCCGGAAGATCGCGCTTGGCGGCCTCGGTGACGATGAGGAGTTGACGGGTGAGAGCGGTCTTTGCATCGGCAGACACGTTCAGCGCATGCACGCGGGCGTGAGCTTGCTTCAACCGCTCGGCCACAAGCGCGTAGAGCCCTGCGACTTCCTGGTCGTCCGGCCCCTCAGCTGGTGCGGAGGTGACGTCCGGCCGATCGTCAATTCGGCGTTCGGATGGCCGGCCCATGGAGTCCTCAGCCGCGGGTTCGCCGCCCGCGTACGGAGGTTCATGGTGCCGGTGCATGTACTGATTGTGCCATCTACCCGCAGTTGTACTTGCGCGGGCCCCTCTTCCGCAAAGCCAAATGGGCAATCCGGGGCGGGCCGCGGCGCTAACTCGTGCTCCGGAACGACGGATGGCCCGGCCCCCCCGAGGGGGGCACGGGCCATCCGGTGGATCGTCAGAATGCTTGTTCTGAGGGGAACTCAGGCGACCGGCAGAGTACGGGGCTTGAAGGCCGGGCGGGTCTCCTCGAAGGCCGCGATGTCGGCCTCGTTCCGCAGGGTGATGCTGATGTCGTCCAGGCCGTTGAGCAGCCGCCACCGGACGTTGTCGTCTA
Organism: Kitasatospora sp. NPDC127067; assembly: GCF_042724755.1. Taxonomy (NCBI): domain Bacteria; kingdom Bacillati; phylum Actinomycetota; class Actinomycetes; order Kitasatosporales; family Streptomycetaceae; genus Kitasatospora; species Kitasatospora sp. NPDC127067. Next base: position 69,427 of record NZ_JBHXEM010000027.1, read on the forward strand.
GTTCGAAGGCCGCGACGACGCCCTCGGCACGCACTTCGCGCGCCTCCAGGTCAACGGTGATCTCGGCCGAAGGGTCACTCTCCGTGAGCGCCCAGAGCCGTTCCACGGTCTCCTGCGGCAGGACGACCGTCAGCAGGCCGTTCTTCAGGGAGTTGCCCCGGAAGATGTCGGCGAAGCGCGACGAGACGACCGCGTGGAAGCCGTAGTTCTGGAGCGCCCAGACGGCGTGCTCCCGGGAGGAGCCGGTGCCGAACTCGGGGCCGGCCACCAGGACCGTGGCACCCTGCCGCTCGGGCCGGTTGAGGATGAACGACTCGTCCTTGCGCCAGGCCTCGAACAGGCCGCCCTCGAAACCGGATCGGGTGACCTTCTTGAGCCAGTGGGCCGGGATGATCTGGTCGGTGTCCACGTTGCTGCGGCGCAGCGGCACGGCCCGGCCGGTGTGGGTGGTGAACTTCTCCATGGCTCAGGCCTCCACGGCAGCGACGTCGGCGGACAGGTCGGAGGGGGCGGCGAGACGGCCCAGGACGGCGGTCGCGGCGGCGACCTGCGGGGAGACCAGGTGGGTGCGGCCGCCCTTGCCCTGCCGGCCCTCGAAGTTGCGGTTCGAGGTGGAGGCGCAGCGCTCCCCCGGGGCGAGCTGGTCGGGGTTCATGCCCAGGCACATCGAGCAGCCCGCGTGGCGCCACTCGGCACCGGCCGCGGTGAACACCTTGTCCAGGCCCTCCTCGACGGCCTGGAGGGCGACCCGGACGGAGCCGGGGACCACCAGCATCCGGACGCCGTCGGCGACCCGGCGGCCCTCCACGACGGCCGCGGCGGCCCGCAGGTCCTCGATCCGGCCGTTGGTGCAGGAGCCGACGAAGACGGCGTCGACCTTCACCTCGCGCAGCGGGGTGCCGGCCTCCAGGCCCATGTACGCCAGGGCGTTCTCGGCGGCCAGGCGCTCCTGCGGGTCGGCGAAGGACGCCGGGTCCGGCACCTCGGCGCCCAGCGGGGCGCCCTGGCCCGGGTTGGTGCCCCAGGTGACGAACGGGGTCAGCTCGCTCGCGTCGATGAAGATCTCGTGGTCGAAGACCGCGTCCTCGTCGGTGCCCAGGGTCCTCCAGTACGCGACGGCGGCGTCCCAGTCCTCGCCCTGCGGGGCGTGCGGGCGGCCCTGGAGGTACGCGAAGGTGGTCTCGTCCGGGGCGATCATGCCCGCCCGGGCGCCGGCCTCGATCGACATGTTGCAGACGGTCATCCGGGCCTCCATGGACAGGCTCCGGATCGCCGAACCTCGGTACTCCAGGACGTAGCCCTGGCCGCCGCCGGTGCCGATCTTCGTGATGACGGCCAGGATCAGGTCCTTGGCGGTGACGCCCTCGGGCAGCTCGCCCTCGACGGTGACCGCCATCGTCCGGAACGGCGCCAGCGGCAGGGTCTGGGTGGCCAGCACGTGCTCGACCTGGCTGGTGCCGATGCCGAACGCCAGTGCGCCGAAAGCGCCGTGGGTCGAGGTGTGGGAGTCACCGCAGACCACGGTCATGCCGGGCTGGGTCAGGCCGAGCTGCGGGCCGACGACGTGCACGACGCCCTGCTCGACGTCGCCGAGCGAGTGGATCCGGACGCCGAACTCGGCGGCGTTCCTGCGCAGGGTCTCCAACTGCACCCTGGAGACCGGGTCGGCGATCGGCTTGTCGATGTCCAGGGTGGGGGTGTTGTGGTCCTCGGTGGCGATCGTCAGATCGGTGCGGCGGACCGTGCGGCCGGCCAGCCGCAGCCCGTCGAAGGCCTGCGGGCTGGTGACCTCGTGGAGCAGGTGCAGGTCGATGAAGAGGAGGTCGGGTTCGCCCTCCGCGCGCCGCACGACGTGGTCGTCCCAGACCTTCTCTGCGAGTGTCCGTCCCATCGGATTCCCTCCAGCCGGCCGCGTTGCCGGCCTTCTCGTGTCGTCGAGGTCAAAGCGTGTGCGCCGCCCTGAGACTCCCGGGCCGCTCCCGTCCAGAGTGGCGCTTTTCGCCGGAGATTGAACTTGTGTCTCGCGGAGTGAGACCGCAGTCTTAGCGCATGGACAGCGCTCCGCCCCCGTCCGCCGCCGGGCGGCGGGGCCCCGCGGAAAGCCGGAAGGGCCCCGCTCGGAACGGAGCGGGGCCCTTCGGGGCATTTCCGGGGAAAGCAAAAAGACCCCGGGGACCGGGGTCTTTCCAATTTCTGGCTGGGGTACCAGGACTCGAACCTAGACTAAATGAACCAGAATCACTCGTGCTGCCAATTACACCATACCCCAACACAAAGCAAGGGCCGATGGGCGAGCCCACCGGCTTCCTGCTCTGAAGTACCCCCGACCGGATTCGAACCGGCGCTACTGCCGTGAGAGGGCAGCGTGCTAGGCCGCTACACAACGGGGGCTTCCTGGCGATCCCTTGCGGGATCAGTACCCCCGACCGGATTCGAACCGGCGCTACTGCCGTGAGAGGGCAGCGTGCTAGGCCGCTACACAACGGGGGCTTTCCAGGTGATCCCTTGCGGGATCAGTACCCCCGACCGGATTCGAACCGGCGCTACTGCCGTGAGAGGGCAGCGTGCTAGGCCGCTACACAACGGGGGCTTGATCTTCTTTTGTGGTGCTGTACTCACGTACTGCGCTGGGGTACCAGGACTCGAACCTAGACTAAATGAACCAGAATCACTCGTGCTGCCAATTACACCATACCCCACCAGAGTTGAACCCTCGCGGGCCCTTCTCAGGCGTTGCGCCTCTCGGTCGGTCCCTTCCGAGGGGCTTTCGTTCCCTCGTCCGTTCCCTCCCGGGCGGCGCAGAAAGAACATTACCCGACGTCGGCCCCGGGTCCAAAATCGATAACCCCAGGCAGCGGCCGGGAGGCCTGCGGACGGCCTCCGGGTACGCCGCGGGCCCGGCACGAAGCCGGGCCCGCGGCCTGCTCGGCGCCCCGCTCAGGCGGCCGGCAGGGCGTCCAGGGCGGCCCGCAGCCGACGCAGCGTCTCCGGGCGTCCCAGCAGCTCCATGGACTCGAACAGCGGCGGGGAGACCCGGCGGCCGGTGACGGCCACCCGCAGCGGCGTGAAGGCGAACTTGGGCTTGATGCCCAGCCCCTCCACCAGCGCCTCGCGCAGCGCGGCCTGGATCGGCTCCGGGGTGAAGTCCGCGAGCTCCTCCAGCGCCTTGATGCTGGCCTCCAGCACCGGGCGGGCGTCCGCGGTGAGCACCTTGGCGGCGTCGTCCGGGTCGAGGGCGAACTTCTCCGGCGCCACGAACAGGAAACCGGCCATGTTCACGATCTCGCTCAGCACGACCATCCGCTCCTGGGTGAGCGGCGCCACCTTGGCGAGCAGGTCCAGCTGCTCGGCGGTGGGCTCGGCCGGCAGCAGCTCGGCGCCCTGGAGGAAGGGCACCAGGCGGCGGACGAAGTCCTCCGGGGCCAGCCGGCGGACGTGCTCGGCGTTGATCGCCTCGCACTTCTTCAGGTCGAAGCGGGCCGGGTTGGCGTTCACCTTGGTGACGTCGAAGGCGGCGACCATCTCGTCCATGTCGAACAGGTCGCGGTCCTCGGCCAGCGACCAGCCCAGCAGGGACAGGTAGTTGAGCAGGCCCTCGCGGATGAAGCCGCGCTCGCGGTACATGTTGAGCGAGGACTGCGGGTCGCGCTTGGAGAGCTTCTTGTTGCCCTCGCCCATCACGTACGGCAGGTGGCCGAAGCGCGGGGTGGTGCCGTTGCCGACGCCGATCTCGGCGAGCGCGGCGTACAGCGCGATCTGCCGCGGGGTGGAGGACAGCAGGTCCTCGCCGCGCAGTACGTGGGTGATGCCCATCAGGGCGTCGTCCACCGGGTTGACCAGGGTGTACAGCGGGGCGCCGTTGGCCCGGACGATGCCGTAGTCCGGCACGTTCTCCGGCTCGAAGGTGAGCGTGCCGCGGACCAGGTCGTCGAAGCTGAGGGTCTTGTCCGGCATCCGGAAGCGCAGGATCGGCTCGCGCTTCTCCAGCTTGTAGACCGCCACCTGCTCGTCCGTCAGGTCGCGGCAGTGCCCGTCGTAGCCGGAGGGCTTGCCGGCCGCGCGGGCGGCCTCGCGGCGGGCGTCCAGCTCCTCGGTGGAGCAGTAGCAGTAGTAGGCGTGGCCGGCCTCGTGCAGGCGGCGGGCGACATCGGCGTAGATGTCCATCCGCTGCGACTGGCGGTACGGCGCGTCCGGGCCGCCGACCTCCGGGCCCTCGTCCCAGTCGAGGCCGAGCCAGCGCATGGCGTCGAGCAGCTGGTTGTACGACTCCTCGGAGTCGCGGGCGGAGTCGGTGTCCTCGATCCGGAAGACCAGCGTGCCGCCGTTGTGGCGGGCGTAGGCCCAGTTGAAGAGGGCCGTGCGGACCATCCCCACGTGGGGGTTGCCGGTCGGGGACGGACAGAAGCGAACCCGGACGGCCGGGTCAGTGTTAGCCACGCTTGATCACCTTGTTGGTGAGAGTGCCGATGCCTTCGATGGAGACGGCGACCTCGTCGCCGACGTTGAGCGGGCCCACCCCTGCGGGCGTGCCGGTGAGGATGACGTCGCCGGGCAGCAGCGTCATGGCCTCGGAGATGTGGACGATCAGCTCGGCGACCGAGCGGACCATCAGGGAGGTGCGGCCGGTCTGGCGGAGCTCGCCGTTGACCGTGCAGGTGATCGCGAGGTCGCTCGGGTCGAGGTCGGTCTCGATCCACGGGCCCAGCGGGCAGGCCGTGTCGAAGCCCTTGGCCCGGGCCCACTGGCCCTCGCGCTGCTGGACGTCCCGGGCGGTGACGTCGTTGGCGCAGGTGTAGCCGAGGATCACCTCGGGCACCCGGTCCAACGGCACCTCACGGCACATCCGGCCGATCACCACGGCCAGTTCGGCCTCGTGGTGGACGTCCGAGGAGAACGGCGGGTACGCGATGCTCTCGGTCGGACCGATCACCGAGGTGGACGGCTTGAAGAAGGTGAGCGGGGCGTCCGGGACCTCGTTGCCCAGCTCCGCCGCGTGCGCCGCGTAGTTGCGGCCGACCGCCACGATCTTGTTCGGGAGCATCGGGCTGAGCAGCCGGACGTCCTGGAAGCGGTAGCTCTCACCGGTGGGCTGGGGCTGGCCGAACGGGTGGCCGGCCAGCGCGTGGACGACCAGCGAGTCGGGCCGGGAAGGGTCGCCCTCCACCACGCCGAAGGAGACGCTGCCGGCGGCAGGGCTCCCTTCCCGGACGGAAAACCTGGCAATGCGCACGGCTGGGATACCCCTCGCTTCGTCGGCCGCCCGGGGCGCGCCCGGGCGCTGGTGGGCGCCCCGCCCGCAGTGGGCGCGGCCCCGTCAATCGGCCTCCAGGCTATCGCGTGGGGGCCCGGCCGACCGCTTTGCCCCTGTTCAGGAGGGTCGGGGCCGAATGCCCCGCGAGGCGCGCGGGCGGGTCGCCGCCGCGGGCCGCGGGGGCGCCGCACAACGGCGAGGGCGCCGCCGCCACCGGGGTGACGACGGCGCCCTCGTCGCGGCGCTGCGGCGGTCAGTCCTGCAGGACGACGACCGGGGCGACCATCAGCCGGGTGCGGCGCGGGTTGGCGGTGGCGGCCGGCAGCTCGGTGCCGTAGGTCACGACGTCCTCGGGCTTGCGGGCGCCCGGGATCTTGCTGAAGTCCTCGACCGAGGCCAGCGTCGTCCGGCGGGGGTTCGCCGTGGGGCGGCAGGACAGCGTGGACTTGGTGGCGTTCTTCGCCTGGGACATCGAGAGCACCTCGTGGTCATGGCCGGGTCGATCGCGGCGATCGGCACCGGCCTGATGGATTCCGATTGATTCGGAGGGGTTCTGGGCAGGCTGATCTGGGCCGTGCTCCGGAGACAGCCAGGTTACGAGATCTCATTCCACAGAGGCCGTGACCAAAGCTACACATTAGACTGTGATTTTGCTCACAAAATGCCGAGCAAAGTGCAGATATCCGACATATCGCCGCACCGGGATTTTCCGGCATTTCGCCGATAAGGGGCATTCCGGAAGGTCTGTGACTCTTCCCGACCCCGGGTCCGCTTGGCATGTATCCGGCGAGTGTCCGAAAAAGGCGGTATTCCGGTCCTGTTACCGCACAGTCCGTGAGAAGACGCAAGCGGTCGGTAGCGCCGGGCGCCCGGTACGTGCGGCCCTTGTTGGGATTCCCCGGCTGTGCTGGAATGCGACGGACCGTGGGTAGGGAGTGGTCCACCCCGGTGCCCGCTCTCCCGGACCGGCCGGGGTGCGGATGGAAACTCGACACCGTCCAGGCCGTGGCGACGCGGCGGGACGCCCGGTCCAGAGGTTGCGACGCCAGTGCAGGGACGTTTCAAAAGGGGTAGCGGCGCCGCGGGTAACCCGGAGTCGCGTGAGCCTGTGGCAGCCCCTCAACAGGCGGCGGCCCCCAGCGGCCCGGCCGAGCCGGTGACACCCGAGGCCGTCGGCCACCCGGAGGAGGAGGGCCAGGAGCGGAAGTCCGCCCGGGACAAACTCCGCACCTCCCTGACCCGGCGCCGCGCCACCGGTCTGAACCGGCTCGCGATGCGCAACTGGCGCATCCGCACCCGTCTGATCGCGCTGCTCGCCCTCCCCGTCCTGGTCTCGCTGGTCCTCGGTGGCCTGCGCATCCAGAGCTCGATGGAGAACTCGCAGCAACTCGCCCAGATGGCCAACCTCTCCGACCTGGCCAAGAAGGCGACCAACCTCGCCGACGCGCTCCAGACCGAGCGCGACATCAGCGCCGGCCCGATCACCCACGACCCGGCCGCGCCGCTGGACGACGACATCGTCGCGGCCCGCAAGTCCACCGACGATCTGAGCCGCACCTTCACCGCCTCCTCCGACAAGTTCGAGAACCTCGAACTGTCCGGCGGAAAGGCGCTGTTGCTCCAGATCCGCAAGGACCTGAACTCGATCGCGGACACCCGCAGCCTGCCGTACCAGAACAACCAGAACATCCAGTCGACGATCACCGCCTACGACGTGATCATCCGCGACCTGCTGTCCATCACCCAGGACATCGCGCTCGCGTCGAACAACAAGGACCTGGTCGTCTCCACCCGCGCGCTCCAGCAGTTCTCGCTGGCGAAGAACGCGACCTCGCAGCAGCGGGCCCTGATCAGCGCCGCGCTCGCCAACCCGAAGACCCCCGACCTCAGCCCCAGCGACGAGTCCTTCGGTATCCGTCTGCGCAGCTCGTACGACAACGCGATCGCGAGCTTCAACAACATCTACACCGCGCACGACCTGGACAACCTGCGCAGCCAGCTGAGCTACAACTCGGTGGTCGCCGACGCCGACCGCTACGCCTCCACGATCCTCACCCAGAGCGGCATCCGCCAGACCGAGGCGGTCAGCTACAAGGACTGGTTCGAGAAGGCCAGCTCCAAGATCACCGCCGAGCGCCGGATCGAGTCCAAGCTCATCGAGAACCTGGACGGCAAGGCCCAGGACCTCCAGTCCCAGGCCGACGCCGACGCCCTGATCATCGGTGTCGCGGTCGCTCTGGTGCTGCTCGTCGCCCTCGGTGGCGCCGGTCTGATCGCCCGCTCGATGGTGCGCTCGCTGACCCGCCTCCAGGCGGCGGCCGAGGACGTCGCCGAGCGCCGTCTGCCCGAGCTGGTCAAGACCCTCTCCGAGGCCGACCCGCACGACGTCGACACCACGGTCGAGCCGGTCGCCGTCGACTCCACCGACGAGATCGGCCACGTGGCCCACGCGTTCGACATGGTGCACAGCGAGGCCGTCCGCCTCGCCGCCGAGCAGGCCCTCCTGCGAGGCAACATCAACGCGATGTTCACCAACCTCTCGCGCCGCAGCCAGGGCCTCATCCAGCGCCAGCTGTCGCTCATCTCCGAGCTGGAGAGCCGCGAGGCCGACCCGGACCAGCTGGCCAACCTCTTCAAGCTGGACCACCTCGCGACCCGCATGCGCCGCAACGGCGAAAACCTCCTCGTCCTCGCCGGCGAGGACCCGGGCCGCCGCTGGACCCGTCCCGTCCCGCTGGTCGACGTGCTCCGCGCCGCCGCCTCCGAGGTGGAGCAGTACGAGCGCATCGAACTCGCCGCCGTGCCGTCGGCCGAGGTCGCCGGCCGCGTCGTCAACGACCTCGTCCACCTGCTCGCCGAGCTGCTGGAGAACGCCACCTCGTTCTCCAGCCCGCAGACCCGCGTCCGGGTCACCGGCCACGCGCTGCCGGACGGCCGCGTGCTGGTCGAGATCCACGACACCGGCATCGGCCTGAGCCCCGACGACCTCGCCGAGATCAACGAGCGCCTCGCCAACCCGCCGACGGTGGACGTCTCGGTCTCCCGCCGCATGGGCCTCTTCGTGGTCGGCCGCCTGTCCCTGCGACACGGCATCCGCATCCAGCTGCGCCCCAGCGACTCCGGCGGCACCACCGCGCTGGTCATGCTCCCCGTGGACGTCACCAATTCGGGTGACCGCCGCGGCGCCGGCCGGTCCGGCTCCGGCCAGGGCAAGCAGCAGCGCGGGGTCACCCCGACGCCGCGCCAGCAGCGCCAGGTGCCGCCCGCCCGCCAGGGCGGTCCCGCCGCGCTCGGCCAGGGCCCGGCCGCGGGTGCCCCGCAGGGCGGTCGTCCGCAGCTCGGCCAGGGCGGTCCGGCCGCTCCGGCCGCTCCCGCTCCGCAGGCCGGCCCGGGTGCGCCCGCCGGCGGCCTGCCGACCCGCCAGGTCGGCAAGTCGCTGCGGGAGAACCCGGCCCCGCAGGGCGGCGCTCAGCAGGGCCAGGGCCAGGGCCGGCGGCCCGCCCAGCCGCAGCAGAAGCAGCAGGCCCCGCAGCAGCCGCAGGCGCCGCAGCAGCAGACTCCGCAGCAGGCCCAGCAGGGCGGTCTGCCGCAGCGCGCCCCGGGCCGCCAGGGCCCGCCGCAGAGCGGCCCGAACGGCCTGCCGCGCCGCGGCGGCCGTCCGCAGCAGCCCGGTCAGCCCCAGCCGGGTCAGCAGCAGGCCGGTCAGCAGCAGCCCGGCCGGCCCGGCCAGGAACGGCAGCGTCCCGGCGGCGAGTTCGACGGCGGTCCGGGCGCCCGGACCGGCGAGCAGCCGCAGCACGGCCGCCCCGGCGGTCCCGGCACGCCGCAGCAGGGTGCCCGTCCGGGCAACCGTCCGCAGGACGGCCTGCCGCAGCGCCGTCCGGCCCCGCAGGGCCCCGGTGCCCCCGGCCGGCCCGCCGGCCAGGGCCCGCGCGGTCCGCAGCGCCCCGGCCAGGACGCGCCGCAGCGCGACCGTCAGCCGCAGCTGCCGCCGCAGGCCCAGCAGCAGCCCCAGCCCCAGCCGCTGCCGTCGGCCGAGCCGGCGCCGGTGGAGAGCACCCAGCAGTTCGCCCGCCCGCGCTTCGAGGCCAGCCAGATCGACCCGCGCGACCCGCTGGGCCTCGGCCTGGTCGAGCCGGTGCTGCCGAACGTGCCGAACCCGCCGCGTCCGGAGCCGGTGCGCCAGGAGCAGGCGCCGCAGCAGCCGCAGCAGCCGCAGCCGCTGCCGTACCAGGAGCCGATGGCGCTGCCGACCGGTCCGTCCGAGGCCGGTCAGCGGCCCGGCGGCGAGCAGCCGTGGGCCCCGCAGGCCGACGGGCAGCAGGCGCGGCAGCGGTCGTACCAGCCGCGCCGCCCCGGCACCTCCTCGCCGGAGTTCCAGCCGCAGGCCCAGGAGCAGCAGGCTCCGCAGCAGGCACCCCGGCAGCAGGCGCCCCAGCCGGCTCCGCAGCAGCAGGCCCCGCAGCACCCGCAGGCCCAGCAGCAGCCTCCGCAGCCGCAGGGCCAGCAGCCCGGCGACGCGCCGTGGCGTCCGTCCGCGAACGACGAGCGCTGGCGCCGCGCCGAGCAGATCCGCGAGCCCTCGACCAGCGGTGTCACCATGTCGGGCCTGCCCCGGCGGACCCCGCAGGCCAACCTGGTCTCCGGCACCGCCGAGGCCTCGCCGCTGACCGGTCCGCAGGTCTCCCGGGCCCCCGAGGAGGTCCGCGGCCGGCTGACCAACCTGCGCCGCGGCATCCAGCAGGGCCGCCGCGTCGGGGCCGAGCAGGCCGCCAACCAGTCGGGCTTCCAGCATGGTGCCCAGCAGCCCGGATTCGATAGTTTCGGTGGCCGGAGCGACGGCAACGGCGCAGATCACCAGGAGCGTTGAGTTGAATCAGATGAGCCAGGCCGCACAGAACCTGAACTGGCTGATCACCAATTTCGTGGACAACACCCCCGGGGTGTCCCACACCGTGGTGGTCTCCGCGGACGGCCTCCTGCTGTGCATGTCCGAGGGCTTCCCCAGGGACCGGGCCGACCAGTTGGCGGCGGTCGCCTCCGGTCTCACCTCGCTGACCAACGGTGCGAGCCGGATCTTCGAGGGCGGCGAGGTCAACCAGACCGTGGTCGAGATGGAGCGGGGGTTCCTGTTCCTGATGGCCGTCAGCGACGGCTCTTCGCTCGCCGTCCTGGCCGCCCCGGACTCCGACATCGGCCTCGTCGGCTACGAGATGGCCCTGCTCGTCGACCGGGCCGGCGCCGTCCTCACCCCCGCACTCCGCGCTGAACTCCAGGGCAGTCTCCTGCACTGACCCGGGGCTCCCGCGCGGATCCGCCCACCCCGTCCCACCTGCCCTCGCCGGGTCCGACCCGACCGGACCCGGCGAACCACCCTCAGCTACCCTCAGGCAGCTGATCTCGCCTCAGCTGGCACCGCCCCAGCTGGAACCGGCTGCTCAAGGCTGCAGCACTAGGAGGACCCATGACCCCGCCTTCGACACCCGCCGGCTCGTACGGCAACGGGTACGGCAGCGGCTACGGCGGGCAGCAGTCCGACGGCTACGAGCAGCAGCCGCTGGTCCGCCCGTACGCGATGACCGGCGGCCGGACCCGCCCGCGGTACCAGCTCGCCATCGAGGCCCTGATCTCCACGACCGGCTCGGCCGACCGGACCAGCGGACTGCTGCCCGAGCACGCCCGGATCGTCAGCCTCTGCCGCGAGGTCAAGTCCATCGCGGAGATCTCCGCACTGGCCGGCGTGCCGCTCGGTGTCGCCCGCATCCTCGTCGCCGACCTTGCCGAGGCCGGTCTCGTCGCCATCCACCAGCCCGCCGCCGCGGGCGAGTCGGGCGGAACGCCCGATGTCACGCTGCTCGAAAGGGTCCTCAGTGGACTTCGCAAGCTCTAACGCGGCCGCCCCCACCCGCGCCACCACCTCCGCGAAGATCGTCGTCGCGGGCGGCTTCGGTGTCGGCAAGACCACGCTCGTCGGCGCCGTCTCCGAGATCAACCCCCTGCGCACCGAAGCCGTCATGACCTCGGCCTCCGCCGGCATCGACGACCTCAGCCACGTCTCCGGCAAGACGACCACCACCGTCGCCATGGACTT
>NZ_JBHXEM010000028.1:0-79454 GCF_042724755.1 Kitasatospora sp. NPDC127067
GGGACGGCGACGGTGCCGATCGGTGGGCCGGTCGGCAACACCCGGGTGTACGTGCTGGACGCGGCCCTGCGTCCGGTTCCGGTCGGTGTGGCAGGTGAGTTGTACCTCGCCGGTGTGCAGTTGGCACGTGGGTATCTGAACCGTCCGGGTCTGACGGCGGAGCGCTTCGTGGCCTGCCCGTTCGGCGAGTCCGGGGAGCGGATGTACCGCACGGGTGACCTCGCCCGTTGGCGCGAGGACGGCACGCTCGACTACCTGGGCCGGACCGACGACCAGGTGAAGGTGCGCGGTTACCGCATCGAGCTGGGCGAGATCGAGGCGGCCGTCCTCGGTCGGTCGGGTGTCGCGCAGGCGGCCGTGATCGTCCGCGAGGACGTTCCGGGCGACAAGCGCATTGCCGCCTACATCGTCCCCGCCGCCGCTGCGGAGATCGATACCGCCGCCTTGCGCGGCACCCTCGCGACGGTGTTGCCGGAGTACATGGTCCCGTCCGCGATCGTGCTGCTGGACGCGCTCCCGCTGACGGTCAACGGCAAGCTGGACCGCCGCGCTCTGCCGGCCCCCGAGATCACCGCGATCCAGGAGGCCTACCGGGCGCCGCGCACGGCGGACGAGCAGGTGGTCTGCGAGGTGTTCGCCGAGGTCCTGGGCCTGCCCCAGGTGGGCATCGACGACAACTTCTTCGAGCTGGGCGGTCACTCCCTGCTGGCGGTCACCCTGGTCGAGCGCCTGCGCTCGCGCGGCCTCCAGGTCTCGGTGCGTGGACTGTTCCAGGTGCCGACGCCCGCCGGGCTGGCGGCCGCCGACACCGGCCGGGCCTTCGTGGTGCCGGAGAACCGGATCCCGAGGGACGCGACCGCGCTGACCCCGGACATGGTCACGCTGGCCGAGCTGAGCCAGGCGGACCTCGACCGGATCAGTGCGGCGGTCCCGGGCGGTGCGGCGAACGTCGCGGACGTCTATCCGCTGGCGCCGCTGCAGGAGGGGATCTTCTTCCACCATCTGCTGGACGCGGACCAGGGGCGCGATGTCTACATCGTTCCGGTCGTTCTGGGCTTCGATTCGCGTGGGCGCATGGACGACTTCGTCGCCGCGCTCCAGCACGTCGTCGACCGGCACGACATCCTGCGGACGGCCGTGCTGTGGGAGAGCCTGCCCCAGCCGCTCCAGGTCGTCCTGCGCCGGGCAACTCTGCCCGTTCACGAGGTCACGCTGTCCCGTGACTCCCGTGACTCCCGTGACTCCGGTGATTTCGGCGACGACGCGGTGGCCCGGCTGCTGGCGGCGTGCCCGCCCTCGATGGACATCAGCCGCGCACCCATGATCGATCTGACGATCACTCAGGACGGTGAATCCGGGCAGTGGTTGATGGCTCTGCGCAGCCACCACCTCACTCGCGACCACCAGGCCCTGGAGATCCTCTTCGACGAGGTGCGCGCGCACCTGGAGCACGAGGAGGACCGCCTGCCCGAGCCGGCGCCGTACCGCGACTTCGTCGCCCACGCCCGCCTGGCGGTCACCGCCGAGCAGCACCGCGCGTACTTCGAGCGGGCGCTCGGTGACGTCGAGGAGCCGACCGCGCCGTACGGCGTGCTCGACACCCACGGCGACGGCAGCGGCACCGGCGAGGCGATCGTCGAGCTGTCGGCCGAACTGGCCGGCCGGGTCCGTGAGCAGGCGCGTCGCCACGGCGTCAGCGCGGCGGCGTTCTTCCACCTGGCCTGGGCCCGCGTCGCGGCCGCGACGACCGGGCAGACGCACCCCGTGTTCGGCACGGTGTTCCTGGGCCGGATGGACGCGGGAGGCACCGCGCACCGGACGCCGGGTCTGTACATCAACACCCTGCCGATCCGGATCGACGCGACCCGGGCACTGGACGCCGGACTGCGGGCCGCGCAGGTGCAGTTGGGCGAGCTGCTGCGGCACGAGCACGCCCCGCTGACCCTCGCCCAGCAGGCCACCGGCCTGCCGGCGCAGAGCCCGCTGTTCACCTCGCTCCTCAACTACCGCCACAGCCCCGGCGCGACGGGCGAGGGCACCGGCCTCGCCGGGATCCGGGTGCTGTACGGGCACGAGCGGACCAACTACCCGCTCACGGCCTCGGTGGACGACACCGGTGCCGGCTTCCGGCTCTCGGTGCAGGCGGGTTCGCCGATCGACCCGGACGCGGTGTGCGGTCTGCTGCACACGGCGGTCGAGAACATGGTCGGCGCGCTGGAGCGGGACGCCGGTACGTCGCTGGAGCGGATTCCCGTCCTCGACGACCGGCAGCGCGACCGGCTGCTGACCGCGTGGAACGACACCGCCTCCGACGTTCCGGCCGCGACGGTCGGCGAGCTCTTCGAGGCCCAGGTGGCGCGGCTGCCGGAGGCGGTCGCGGTGGCCGCCGACGGGGCCGAGGTGTCCTACCGGGAGCTGGACGCCCGGGCGAACCGCCTGGCCAGGCTGCTGGTGTCGCGGGGCGTGGGCGCGGAGTCCGTGGTCGGCGTCTGCCTGGAGCGCGGGGTCGGGCTGATGGTCGCGCTGCTGGCGGTGGTCAAGGCCGGCGGTGCGTACATGCCGATCGACCCGGCGTACCCGGCGGACCGGATCGGCTACATGCTGGAGGACGCGAGGCCGGTGACGGTGCTGGCCTCGGCGGGCACGGTGTCGGCTCTGCCCGGTTCCGGCGCGCTGGTCCTGGACGCGCCGGAGACGGTGGCGGAGCTGGCCGGCCTGGACGGCGGCGCGCTGGTGGACCGCGTGGTGCGGACCGCGGACGCGGCGTACGTGATCTACACCTCCGGGTCGACCGGTCGCCCCAAGGGCGTGCTGGTCTCCCACGCGGGTGTGGCGAGCCTGGTGGCCGGTCAGGTGCGGTACCTGGGGGTCGGCTCCGGGTCGAGGGTCGGGCAGTTCGCCTCGGCGGGCTTCGACACCTTCGGCTGGGAGTGGTTCATGGCCCTGCTGACCGGCGCGGCCCTGGTGGTGATCCCGCAGGACCGCCGCCTGGGCGAGGCCCTGCCGCACTTCCTGGCGGAGCAGCGGGTCACCCATGTGACGCTGCCGCCGGCCGTGCTGGCGACGCTGGACGAGCGGTCGATCGCCGACGACGTCGTCCTGGTGACCGCCGGTGAGGCCTGTCCGCCGGACGTGATGGCCCGCTGGATGCGCGACCACCGGGTGTTCAACTCGTACGGCCCGACCGAGACGACGGTGGACGCCACGATGTGGCCGTGCGATCCGTCGGCGGGCGTGGTGTCGATCGGTTCGCCGGTGGTCGACACCCGGGTGTTCGTGCTGGACAGGTTCCTCGCACCGGTTCCGGTCGGGGTGCCCGGCGAGATGTACGTGGCGGGTGCCGGCCTGGCCCGGGGCTACCTGGGCCGCCGGGGTCTGACGGCGGAGCGGTTCGTGGCCTGCCCGTTCGGTTCGGCCGGGGGTGGGCCCCTCGCCCCCAGCCTGGCGGCTGGGAGGTGCCCCCAGCCCGGTGGCGGGCAAGGAGGGAGGATGTACCGCACCGGTGACCTGGCTCGCTGGCGCGAGGACGGGACGCTGGAGTACCTGGGCCGTACCGACGACCAGGTGAAGATCCGCGGCCACCGCATCGAGCTGGGCGAGATCGAGGCCGCCCTGCTCGGCCGGCCCGGGATCGCGCAGGCCACCGTGATCGTCCGCGAGGACGTCCCCGGTGACCGGCGCATCGCCGCCTACGTCGTCCCGGCCGTGGCCGCGGAGGTGGACGTCGCCGAGGTCCGGGCCGGGCTGGGCGGGGTGCTGCCGGAGTACATGGTCCCGTCCGCGATCACGGTGCTGGACGCGCTGCCGCTGACGGTCAACGGCAAGCTGGACCGTCGTGCGCTGCCGGCGCCGGACCGGGCGGAGCTGCTGGAGTCGTCCTACCGGGCGCCGCGCACGGCGGACGAGCGGCTGGTCTGCGAGGTGTTCGCCGAGGTCCTGGGCCTGCCCCGGGTCGGCATCGACGACAACTTCTTCGAGCTGGGCGGGCATTCGCTGCTGGCGGTGACACTGGTCGACCGGCTGCGGTCGACGCTCGGGGTCGCGGTGGGGGTCCGGAACCTCTTCGAGGGCCCCACGGTCGAGTCCCTGGTCCGGGGGCTGCGCCGGCCGGCGGGCGCGGAGGGGCTCAAGGTCCTGCTCCCGCTGCGCGCGGGTGGCGAGCGGCCGCCGTTCTTCGCGGTGCACCCGGCCGGTGGTCTCAGCTGGTGCTACGCCCCGCTGACCGGGATCATGCCCGAGGAATGGCCGCTGTACGGCCTCCAGGCGCGCGGTCTGAGCGAGCCGGGCGCGTTGCCGGGTTCGGTCAAGGAGATGGCGGCGGACTACGTCGAGCAGGTCCGGGCGGTGCAGCCGAGCGGCCCGTACCACCTGCTGGGCTGGTCGCTGGGCGGTGTCGTCGCGCACGAGATGGCGGTGCAGCTGCAGGCCGTCGGCGAGGAGGTCGGCGCGCTGGTCGCGCTCGACGCCTACCCGTCGGTCACCGTGGACCAGGGCGTGGACGAGCCCGGGATCGAGGAGGTCGACTGGACCGACGCCGTCCTGCGGGTCGGCGAGCGCTTCGGCCTCGACCTCTCCGACGAGGAGCTGGCCGTGGCCGAGGGCGTCCGGGCGAACAACGTCGAGATCGCGACGGCGCACGTTCCGGGGACGTTCCAGGGCGACCTGATCCACGTGGCGGCGCTGCTGGGCAAGCCGGCCGGGACGCCGCTCGGGGTCCGGTGGAAGCCGTACGTCACCGGCGAGGTGGTGCAGACGGCCCTGCCGTGCGGGCACCACGAGCTGGCCCGGCCGGAGGCGCTGCGGGCGGCCTGGGACGCGACGAGCCGGTGGCTGGAGGGCCCGGAGGGTTAGGACCCCGGCAGGAAGCACCGGGAAGAGCAGGAGACACCGAGGGGCCCGCCGGACGACCGGCGGGCCCCTCGGGCCGGGCCGGGCCGGGCCGGGACGGGCGGCGATGGCGCGGAGGCTTATGACAACGCCATTGACGTGTGGCGGGGCCGCCGGTTTCATGGCTCGCACTTCCCGCCCGCGTCACCCTCTGCGACCGGTGCCGGGATTCCCCCACACGCGCACCCCACGACCAAGGCGGTGATCCGTTGGCATCGACGGTGAAGGACACGGGCGGCGGCCCGAGAGCGGACGCGCGAAGCTCCCACGTCACGATGCGCAAGTCGCTCGGCCTGGTGGACGGAGCGGTGATCGCCGCCTCCAGCACGGCCGCCACCAGCAGCATCGGGATCGGCCTGGGCCTGATGGCCGGGGTGGTCGGCCTGCACCTTCCGGCGATCATGCTGCTGGCCTTCCTGCCGGTGCTCGCCATCGCCGGCGGGTACGGGCGGCTGAACGCCGTCGAGCCGGACGCGGGCAGCAGCTACCGGTGGGTCGGGCGCATCCTCAGCCCCTGGCTGGGCTTCCTGACCGGGTGGGTGAACACCGTGGGGACCGTGGTCTTCATGGCGTACACCACGACCGTCACCGGCTCCTCGATCGTCCAGCTGCTGGACCAGGCCCACGTCCGCAGCGTCGCCGGGCTGCGGCTCGACGCCGACTCGACCGTCCAGTGCACCCTGATCGGCCTGGTGGTGCTGGTGGGCGCCGCACTGGTCGCGGTGCGCGGGCTGGACCTGGCGGCCAGGCTGCAGAAGGCGCTGCTGGTCTTCGAGTACGCCGTGCTGCTCGGCTTCTGCGGCTACGGGCTGTTCGCCGGCGACCAGCCGTTCTCGCTCCAGTGGTACAACCCCTTCGACATCCCCTCCTTCGACGCGGTCGCCCAGGGCATGGTGCTCGCGGTGTTCTGCTACTGGGGCTTCGAGTCGGTGTTCAGCGTCGGCGAGGAGGTGCGCGACCCGCGGGACGCCTCCCGGGGCGGTCTGCTGGCCCTGATGGTGATGCTGGCGCTGTTCCTGCTCGCCGGAACGGCCTTCCAGCGGGTGCTGCCGATCGACGAGTTGGCCGACAACGGCGCTCACGGGCTGACCTACTTCGGCACCAAGCTCGCCGAACAGCCGCTGGCCGCACTGCCGTTGATCGCGCTGATGTTCTCCGCCGTGGCCTCGCTGCAGTCCTCGGTGATCCCGACCGCCCGCGGGATGTACGCGATGGGGCGCGACCGGGTGCTCGGCCCGGTCTGGACCCGGCTGCACACCCGGCACGCCACGCCCGCCGTCGGCACCCTGCTGATCACCGGCGTCGCGGTCCTGCTGGCGCTGGCCTCGATCGCCATCCCGACCGTCAACGACCTGATCTCGGCCGCGGTCAACGCGATCGGCATCGTCGTCGCGCTCTACTACGCGCTGACCGCCGTCGCCGCCGCCGTCCGGTTCCGCGGGCTGCTGCGCACCGACCTGCCGGAGGGGCTGCGCGCGGTCGTCGGGCCGCTGCTGGGCGCGGCGGCGCTGCTCGCCGTCGGCGGGTACCTGGCCTGGAGCTTCTACGACTCCACGGACCACTTCGAACTCGCCGCGGACAACGGGTGGTTCGAGCTGTCCGTGGTGATCATGATGGTGGTCAGCGGGCTGCCGGCGGCGGCCTGGGCCCGCTGGCGGCGGCGCTCGCCGTACTTCCTGCGGGAGGGCGCCGTGGCCGAGTGACCCCGCGGTACGGCAGGACGAATCACGAGGACGCGAGAACGGAGCACCACCCATGACCGAGGCCGATCTGGTCTTCACCCACGGCCCCGTCCACACCGGCGACGCGGCCCGCACCCGGGCGAGCGGCCTGGCGGTCGTCGGCGAACGGATCACCGCCGTCGGGCACGACGAGGTCCGGGAGCTGATCGGGCCGAGGACGGAGGTCGTCGACCTCACCGGCAAACTGCTGCTGCCCGGCTTCCAGGACGCGCACATCCACGCGGTGTTCGGCGGCGCCGAGCTGGCTTCCTGCGACCTCACCGGGACGGTCGGCGTCGCCGACTACCTGGAGCGCGTCCGGGCGTACGCCGACGCCAACCCGGAGCAGGAGTGGATCACCGGCAGCGGGTGGTCGATGGAGAGCTTCGAGGGCGGACTGCCCACCCGGCAGCTGCTCGACTCCGTCGTCCCCGACCGGCCGGTGTACCTGACCAACCGGGACCACCACGGCGCCTGGGCCAACACCAGGGCGCTGGAACTCGCCGGGCTCACCGCCGACACCCCCGACCCGGCCGACGGACGGATCGAGCGCGAGGCCGACGGCACTCCCGGCGGCACCCTCCAGGAGGGCGCCACCGCCCTGGTCGCCCGGCTGGTGCCGCCCTCGACCGCCGCAGACCGGCTCGACGGACTGCTGCGCGCCCAGCGGCTGCTGCACTCGCTCGGCATCACCGGCTGGCAGGACGCGCTGCTCGGCGAGTTCAACGGCCAGCCGGACCCGTCGGACGCCTACCTGGCCGCCGCCCGCTCCGGCGCGCTGACCGCCCGGGTGACCGGCGCACTGTGGTGGGAGCGGGACCGGGGCGCCGAACAGATCCCCGAACTCGTTCGGCGACGCGCGGAGTTGAGCCACGGACGGTTCCGGGCCGGCTCGGTGAAGATCATGCAGGACGGCATCGCGGAGAACTTCACCGCCGCGATGACCAGCCCCTACCTGGACGGCTGCGGCTGCGCCACCGCCAACTCCGGCCTCAGCTTCGTCGATCCGGTGGCGCTGCGCGGCCACGTCACCGCACTGGACGCGCTCGACTTCCAGGTCCACTTCCACGCGCTCGGCGACCGGGCCGTGCGCGAGGCGCTGGACGCCGTCGAGGCCGCCCGCACCGCCAACGGCCGGCGCGGCGCCCGGCACCACCTCGCCCACCTCCAGGTGGTCCACCCGGACGACCTCCCGCGCTTCGCCCGGCTCGGCGCCGTCGCCAACATCCAGCCGCTGTGGGCCGCGCACGAGCCGCAGATGGACGAGCTGACCATCCCCTTCCTGGGGCCCGAACGGGCCGCCTGGCAGTACCCGTTCGGCGCCCTCCAGCGGGCCGGCGCCACCCTGGCGGCGGGCAGCGACTGGCCGGTGAGCAGCCCGGACCCGCTGGCGGGGCTGCACGTGGCGGTCAACCGGATGGAACCGGAGGCCACCGACGGGCGGGTCTTCCTGCCCGAGCAGCGGCTCGACCTGGGCTCGGCCATCGCCGCGTACACGGCCGGCAGCGCGTACCTCAACGGGCACGACGACGCCGGCGTGCTGGCGGCCGGGCGGCTCGCGGACCTGGTCGTGCTCGACCGGGACATCCTCACCGGGCCGCCGGAGGAGATCGCGCGGGCGCGGGTCCTGCGGACGTACGTCGGCGGCGAGTTGGTGCACGCGGCGGACTGAGCCGGGCAGGGGCCGGACCGGCCGTCGGCGGTGGGCGTACGGGGGCTCACCGCCGGCGGCCGGCGGCGTGCCCGGGCCCGGGCGGTGCCGCGCCGGGCGTCCGAGGCCGGCCGCCCCCGTCACCGCGCGCCGTGCCCGCCACGCCCGCCACGCCCGCCACGAGGAAGGTCACGCCGTCGGCCCGCCCGCCTCAGCCGCCCGCCGCTCGCAGCCGGGCCTCGGCGGCCTCCAGGAGCAGGTCCAGGGCGTACGGGTAGCCGCTGCGGCGCATGTCGGTGGTGAGCAGGTGGGCGGTGGCCGCGATGTGGGGGTGGTCGGCGGCGCCGAGCCGGGCGTAGGAGGCCTGCCAGACCTGGAGGTCGGCGTTCTGGGCAGGGGCCGGGAGGGCGAGCGTGGCGGCGTCCAGGGCGGCGAAGCCGAGGCTCTGGTCGACGAAGGCGTGGTAGATCCGGACGGCCTCCGGGTCCGGGAAGCCCGCCGTGCGCAGGACGCCGAGGATCGCCTCGACGGCGGCGATCTCGTGGGTGCGGCCGGTGGTGCGGTGGGCGGCGAGGATGGCGGCCTGCGGGTGGGCCAGGTAGCTGGCGTGGATGCGCAGACCGATGGCGCGCAGGTCGGCGCGCCAGTCGCCGGTGGGCCGCCAGCCGTGCTGGGCGCGGCCGATCAGCTCGTCGGCGACGGCGAGCAGCAGGTCGTCGGTGCTGTGGAAGTAGCGGTAGACCGCGCTCGGGTCGGCGCCGAGCGCGGCGCCGAGCCGCCGCACCGTGAGCGCCTCGGTGCCGTGGCTGCCGATCAGCCGGATCGCGGTCCCGACGATCAGCTCGGCGGACAGCACCACGCCCTGCTTGGTGGGGCGGCGTCGACGGCGCTGCGGTTCGGGGACTACGCGGTCGGTCATCCCCCGAGGTTATGCCCGCACCGTTGACGTAGGCCAGGGGTCGGGCGCCCCGGCCCCGGCCGTCGGCCGGACTCAGCCCTCGTTGTGGGCCGGGGCCCAGGAGGTGCCGTTGTGGATGTAGTTCGGCGCGCCCTGCATGCCGACGGTGCGGAACGGCTGCT
This sequence comes from Kitasatospora sp. NPDC127067, assembly GCF_042724755.1. NCBI lineage: Bacteria > Bacillati > Actinomycetota > Actinomycetes > Kitasatosporales > Streptomycetaceae > Kitasatospora > Kitasatospora sp. NPDC127067. Next base: position 9,340 of record NZ_JBHXEM010000028.1, read on the forward strand.
GGTCGCCGAGGTCCACCCGCATCGTGCCCTTGCGGCCGTCCTTGCCGGTCCACACCAGTTCGAGGAACCAGCTGACGTCCTGGGAACGGGTGGCGGCGTCCACATCGATCACCTGCGGGTCGGTGGCCGAGATCCGGTACGGGAAGTCCGTCGTGCCGGTCCTCCGTTCGCCCTCCCGGCCCGCGACGGGGACGAGGCGCGGCGTGGCCGCGTCGAGGTCGACCGCGAAGGACGCCGGTTCGAGCCCGCCTCCGCAGCCGGACCCGGGCGTGTAGGCGTTCCACTTGGGGGCGGGCCGGGTGCTGACCACCTGTACGGACATGGAGTTCAGCACGACGGCGTCCGAGCTCGCGCCCAGGGCGGTCAGCTCGATGCGCAGGTGCCCGGCCGGGACCAGGCGCTGGGAGGCCGCCCAGCTGTCGATCCGGCCGGAGGACGACGGGGGCGGGGTCACCTGGGCGGGGGAGCGGGCGGAGAGGAACCACTGGTCGCAGGGGCTGCCCCAGCCGTTGCTGAGGACACTGACGTGGAAGGGCGCGGGGAGGTCCTCGGGGGCCGCCGGGGCGGCGGACGGGGTGTCCGGGGCGGCGGAGCCCGCGGGGGCCGGCGGCGCCGGGGCACCGGTGGGCGCGGTGCCGGCCCCCGCGGTGGCGGCGACGGACGGTGAGATGGGCGAGGAGGCGGGCGAGGAGGCGGAGGCGTTCGGGGTGCCGCCGGTGCCGCCGGTGCCGCCGGTGTCGCGCAGGAGGAGGCCGGAGGCCACGGCGGCCAGCGCGACCACGGCGGTCGCGCTCAGCAGCACCCGGGTGCGGATGCGGTGGCGCGGCCCGGCGGGCGGGGGCGCGAGGTGGGTGGTCGTCACCTCCTGTTCCTCCTCCGGCGCGGCGGCGGACTGCGGGTCGGGTGCGGCTTCCGGCCGGAGCCGCGGCTCCGCTTCCGGCTGCGGCTGCGGTGTCGGTGCGGGTGTCGGCGTGGGCGCCGGTGCGGCGGCGGCCGGGGTGCCCGCGGAGGAGGCCTCCCGGCGGCGGGCCGCGTCGGCCAGGATCCAGCGGCGGTGCAGCTCGACCAGTTCCTCGCCGCCGGCCCCGCAGACCCGGGCCAGCCGCTCCACCGGCGCGTACTCGGTCGGTACGGCGGCGCCGTTGCAGTAGCGGTGCAGGGTGGAGGTGCTGACGTGCAGCCGGGTGGCCAGGGCCCCGTAGCTGCGGCCCGAACGCTCCTTGAGTTCGCGCAGCATCGCCGCGAACTCCTCGGTCTCCACACTCATCTGCTGCCCTTCCCCCACCCCGGGCCCGGCCCGGGATGCCGTCGATCCGCGAATCACCGTACCGGCAGGCCGGGGCGGGGACCGGGGCAGGGGAGTGCGAAGCGGCAGGTCAGCTCCGGCCGGCCGTCTCCGTGGAGGCCGCCGCGTCGGCGACGCTCTCCCGGTACAGGCCGAGCTTCGGCTGCTTGCCCACCTTCGCGCCGGCGCCGAGCGGGAAGTTCCGGGTGTCGGCGTTGGGCATCTGGTCGTCGGGCAGGACGTTCAGCTGGTCCACGTCGGCCACCCCGCCGCTGCCGGGGTTGAGGTCCACCACCGCGTAGGTGCTCCTGCCGGGAGCCAGCGCGTAGGCCGGCGGGCCGCCCAGCCCGCCCGGAACCAGTGGGGTGAGGTCGTCGCCGTGCTGGGGGGCCTTCGAGCTGCCGAGGCCGATGAGCGGGTAGTAGCTCAGGCCGCAGTAGGCGGTGCCCTGGTTGTGGACCTCGATCACCCGCTGGTCGGGCGACCCGGCCCGGGCGGACACCTTGACCGTCAGCTTGTCGGCCTTGCAGGGGTGGGTGTAGGCGTACGCCTCGTCGCCGGCGGCTGCGGCCCCGCCGCCCGTGGCGGGGACCACGGGGGTCTTCGGGCGGGCGGAGCCGCCTGGGGTCGGCCGGTCGGCGGGCGCGGCGGGCGCGGCGGGCACGGCGGGTGCGGCGGGTGCCGCGGCACCGGGGGCGGTGCCGGCCGCGGTGGTCCCGGCGGGCTTCGCGGGCCGGGCCGCGTCGCCGCCGTCCGGCCCGCAGGCGGTCAGGGCGAGGGCGGCGCCCAGGGCGAGGGCGGCCGGGACGAACAGGGCACGGCGAGCGGACATGGAGGTTCCCCCGTGAGGTTGCGGATGAAGGAGGCGAGGAAGGCGGCGGGCCGTCGGCGCCGACCGCTGGGCAGCACTCTGGTCCGTCGTCCGGCCGGTCCGCCAGACCTCCCCGCCGAGCCGGGACGCTGGAACGGTTCCACCCCCGTTGACCTGCGGGTTCACACCCGCCTGGAACGGCCTCCCGGAACGCCGCGAGGCCCTCCGGGGCGCCGGCGGCGGAGCCGGGGCGCGTCGTGCGGACCTTCGCCGGGTGCACCACGCGCCCCCGGCGTCCGGCCGGGAGGTGCCCCCACCTCGGCCTCGCGAGGCACGCACTCCGAGGCCGCGCCCCGACGCCGCGTACACGACGCCGCGCCCCGATCCGACAGGACCCACCGGACACGTCCCGGGCCCGGCCGGTGCCATCGTCGAGGGGCGGGTCGGCGGGCCGGCGGGCGTCGGTACGATCCCTGTATGGGTGGTGCGCGGGAAGAGGCCTGGGACGCCGAGGCGGCGGAGCGGGCGGTGGCGGTGCTGAAGGCGGTGGCGGACCCGTCGCGGTACCGGCTGCTGTGGGCGCTGAGCCACCGGGAGCTGCCGGTGAGCGAGCTGGCCGAACTGCTGGGGGCGCACGTGTCGGCGACCTCGCAGCACCTGGCGAAGCTGCGCGCGGCCGGGCTGGTGGTGGCGCGCCGGGAGGGGACGCGGATCTTCTACCGGGCCACCGAGGTGCGCGGGCTGCTCACCGAGGCCGCGCTGATCGCCCACGACCTGCCCGCCCGCCGCGACGGCGACGACGACGGCGCCGCCCCGGCCGGTGCCACCGCGCCGCAGCCCTTCGCCCGCGCGGCCCGCGCGGTGCGCCGCCGCCCGGCGACCGGCTGAGCCCTCCCCGGCCCTCCGCAGTGCCTCGCCCGGCGTCGGGCCGGGCCGGTCAGCGGCCCGGCGCCGCCAGCCGGTACTCCTGCCGGTCGGCGTCGTACGCGAAGAGTCCCGCGTAGCGGCCCCAGTCGGTGGCGGTCTCCAACTGCCGGTCGGTCTGTTCGCCGGTGTAGTGGCGGCCGAGCAGGTCGCGCAGGAAGCCGGTGCGGACGGTGGCGCCGGGCCGGCCGCCGAGGCTGTTGGCGATCAGCTTGATCAGCGGGACCTCCAGGGCGGCGGCGGCGAAGACGGCGCGGGCCTCCTGGGCGTCGGCCCCGGTGTAGGCGGCGCCCGTCGCGGTGAGCAGCAGGTCGTCGCCGTGGACCTCGGCGAAGCCCAGCAGGTCGAGGGCGTCGACCTGGGGGAGCAGGTCGTCGATGTCCAGGCCGAGTTCGTCGGCGAGGCCGGCCAGGTCGCAGCTCCCGCCCCGGTGGGCGATCGTCTCGGCGAGACCGGAGAGGCCGTCCACGCCGGCGCTGGGCAGCGGGGTGGCGGCGACGGTGCGCCGTTCGGGGTCGGGTTCGGTGCGGCCGGACGGGCGGGTGTCCTTGGGCCGGCCGGTCATGATCCGGTACACCCGGTCCACCAGCTCGTCGAAGGCCGCCGAGTCGCGGTCGCGCGGCCGCTCCAGGGCGACCTCCACGGTCTCCCGGATCGTCCCGTACGGGCGGGCGCCGAGGACCACGATGCGGTCGGCCATCAGCACCGCCTCCTCGATGTTGTGGGTGACCAGGACGACGGCCCGGGTGGGGAACTGGCCGGACTCCCACAGCTCCATCAGCTCGCCGCGCAGGTTCTCGGCGGTGAGCACGTCGAGGGCGGAGAACGGCTCGTCCATCATCAGCACGTCCGGTTCGACGACCAGCGCCCGGGCGAAGCCGACCCGCTGGCGCATGCCGCCGGAGAGCTCCTTGGGGTAGGCGGAGGCGAAGCCGGTCAGGCCGATCAGGTCGATGGCCTGGTCGGCGGCCCGGGCGCGTTCCCGGGGCGGGACACCGCGGGCCTCCAGGCCGAGTTCGACGTTCTGCCGCACGGTCAGCCAGGGCAGCAGCGCGAAGGTCTGGAAGACCAGCGCGGTGCCGGGGTTGGCGCCGGTGAGCGGGGTGCCGCGGTAGCGGACGGTGCCGGAGCTGGGCGGGACCAGGCCGGCCAGGCAGCGCAGCAGGGTGGACTTGCCGGAGCCCGAGCGTCCGAGCACGGCGACGACCTCGCCGGCCCGGACGGTGAGGTCGATGCCGGAGAGCACCGGCAGTTCGCCGGCGGCCCCGGCGTAGGACTTGGTCAGACCGGCGGTCTCCAGCAGCGCCTCCCCGTCCCCGTCCCCGTCCTCGTGGGCGGCGGGTGCGGGTGCGGGGGCGGGTGCGGGCTCGGCGGCACGGTTGCGGAACGGGAAGCGCATCGGCGGACTCCGGACTACAGCGAGTAGCGGCGCTCGGCCAGCCGGTACAGCCGGCGCCAGAGCAGACGGTTGAGGGCGACGACGTACAGGCTCATCACCGCGACCCCGGCGAGCAGATGGGGGTGGTCGCCGCGCTCGGCGGCCCGGGCGATGTACGCGCCGAGGCCGGTCGCGGTCAGCGTGGTGGAGCCGAAGGTGACCACCTCGGCGACGATGGAGGCGTTCCAGGCGCCGCCGGAGGCGGTGATGCCGCCGGTGACGTACGCCGGGAAGACGCCGGGGAGGATCAGCCGCCGCCAGCGCTGCCACCCGCGTACGCCGAGGTCGTCCATGGCCTCGCGCAGGTCGGCGGGGACGGCCATGGCACCGGCGATGGCGTTGAACAGGATGTACCACTGGGAGCCGAGGGCCATCAGCAGGATGCCGCCGAGGTCGATCGACACCCCGGTGCGCAGCAGCAGCCAGACCACCAGGGGGAAGAGGAAGTTGGCGGGGAAGCCGGCCAGCACCTGGACGACGGGCTGGGCGATCCTGGTCAGCCGGGGCGAGAAGCCGATCTTCACGCCGATCGGCACCCAGACCACGGTGGCGACCGCGACCAGCACCACCACCCGGGCGAGGGTGGCGAGCCCGAGCAGCAGCGGCTCGCCGAAGACGCCGAGGCCGGTGCGGTCGGCCAGGTAGCGGCCGAGGTCGACGAGGCCCCACAGCACGATGCCGCCCGCGACGAGGGCGAAGGCCACGTCCCCGGCCCGCCGCCGGCCGGGGTGGACGGCCGGCGGGCGGTCGGCGGTGCCGAACACCCGCCCGGCCCGGTTCAGGGCCCGTCCGGCGGGGCGCAGCGCGCGGCCGAGTGCGGCGGGCAGCCGGGAGCGGCGCAGCAGGTCCAGCACGACCGAGCGCTGTACCTCGGTGGCCTCGGACTGCTCGTTCTTGAAGCGCTCGGCCCAGGCGGTGAGCGGCCGCCAGAACAGGAAGTTCACGCCGACCACCAGTACCACCATGGTGGCGATGGCCCAGCCGACCCGGCCGAGGTCCCCGGCGGCGATGGCCGCGCCCGCGTACGAGCCGACCCCGGGCAGCGCGTACCGCCGGCCGTCCACGGTGATCGCCTCGGAGGCGACCAGGAAGAACCAGCCGCCGCCGAAGCCGAGCATGCCGTTCCAGACCAGGCCGATCATGCCCGAGGGCAGCTCGACCTTCCAGAACCGCGTCCACCGGCTGAACCCGAAGGAGCGGGACAGCTCGTCGAGTTCGCGGGGCAGCGAGACCAGCGCCTGGTAGAAGGCGAAGGTCATGTTCCACGCCTGGGAGGTGAAGATGGCGAACACGGCGGCGCATTCGAGGCCGAGCACCGAGCCGGGGAAGAGGGCGAGGAAACCGGAGACCGCGAGGCTGAGGAAGGCGAGCACCGGCACCGACTGGAGGATGTCCAGCGCCGGGATCAGCACCCGTTCCAGCCGGCGGCTGCGGGCGGCCGCGTAGGCGTAGCAGAAGGTGAAGACGATCGAGAGGGCGAGCGCGGCGAACATCCGCAGCAGCGAGCGCGCCGCGTCGTACGGCAGCCGGGCCGGGTCGGTGTCGACGGCCGCGTCCAGGGTGGTGGAGAAGCGGACGGCGCCGCCCTGGCCGAGCCGCAGCACGAGGTAGAGCAGGACCAGGACGGCGGCCGCGACGACCAGGTCCGTCCAGACCCGCCCGCCGAGCCGGTGCGCGGTCCGGGTGGGCAGTGAGCCCCGGGACAGGCCCGGCAGCGAGCCCCGGGACACACCCGGCAGCGGGCTCCGGGACCGGCCCGGGGCGGGCTTCGTCAGGGTCATGGCGGTACCTCCGGGGCAAACCCGGGCAGTCTGCTCCCTCGGGACGTCCGTACGCAAACCCGCCCCGCCCCCACGGGGCCACCGGGTGCGCCCGGCCCCGGGTGGGGCGCCGTGTCCCGGCCCGGGGGCGCGCCGTCCCGGGCCGGGGTCAGGCGGTCCGGGCCAGCCGGGGGTCGTACTTGTAGCCGATCTGCCGGACGGTGGCGATCGCCTCCCGGTGCCCGGGGCCGAGCTTGCGCCGGATCCGGGCGATGTGGGTGGCGACGGTGCGGGAGTCGCCGGTGTCCGGGCGGCCCCAGACGTTCTCCATCAGCTGGCGCCGGGAGTGCACCCGCAGCGGGTTGCCGACCAGGTGCGCGAGCAGTTCGAACTCCAGGTACGGCATGGTGACGTGCCGGCCCTCGACGGTGACGGTGCGCTGGTCGGTGTCCACCACCAGGCCGGGCGCGGGCGCGGGTCGAGGGGCCGGGCGCCGGCCCGGGACGGGGTGGTGCGAGAAGACGGCGTCGAGCCTGGGGCGGTGCGGGACCATGGCGCGGGGGCTCCTTCGTGGTCGGCTCAGTGGTTCAGCGCGGTCTGGACGATCTTGACGACGACCATGGCCGTCGCGATCAGCAGGTAGGCGCGCAGCGCGCCCATGCCGACCTTGCGGGCGGTGGACAGCACCGGCTTGTCGAGGGTCTCCAGCGGCGGCATCCGCCAGTTCTCCCGGCCGGTGCGGTCGACGGGGTCCTCCTTGGTGCCGCGGCGCCCGAAGGTGAACGAGTACCCGGCGACGAGCACGCCCGCCACGCCGCAGCCGGCCATGATCCGGAGGATCGTCCCGGAGCCGATGCCGGGCCAGACCACGGCGGCGGTGAGGATCAGGGAGAGCATCACCAGGACGCCGACCACCAGCGAGGTGAAGGCGTTGGTCCGCGGCCCGTTCGTCCAGGGGCCCAGCACCGCGCGGTCGTTGCAGAGCAGCAGCAGGAAGACGGTCGCGGAGGGCAGCAGCACCCCGGCCAGCACCTGGACGAACTGGGTCATCAGGCCCTGGGTGTAGTCGGTGGAGAGCAGCGTGATCGCCGCCGCCGCGACCACCAGGCCCGCGTAGATCCCGTAGAAGCCCTTGGCGCCCTTCACCCCGCGGTGCAGGGAGTGCTTGATGCCGAAGACGTCGCCGATCGCGTACGCGGTGGACAGGGACACCGCGAAGGCGCCGATGATCGAGGCGTCCAGCAGGGCGATGGCGAACAGCACGCCGGCCAGGTGCCCGGCCTTGTCCTCGATGCCCCGGGCGACGGCGGCCGCGTCGGAGAAGTGCCCGAAGCCGTCGGTGCCCGCGAAGGCGGCGGCGGTGAGGCCCATCATGGCGGCGGCGCCGACGATCACGATCACGATGCCGATCCAGAGGTCGGCCTTCTCGTACGTCATGAAGCGCGGGGTGATCCGCTTGTCGATAACGTACGACTGCTGGAAGAACAGCTGCCAGGGCGCCACGGTGGTGCCGACGATGGAGATGATCACCAGCATCACGGCCGCCAGCCCGCCCGACCCGCCGGGCATGGCGGGCACCACGAAGTCGTGCGCCATCCGCGAGGTCTTCGGGTGGACCATGAAGTAGATCGGCACCAGCAGCAGCGAGCCCAGGCACAGCGTCACGGCGACCCGCTCGAAGCGCTGGAACGAGCCGGTGAAGGCCGAGGCGATGATGATCCCGGCGGCGAGCACCACCGAGGCCGCCTTCGGCAGGCCCAGGTACCCGGCCGCGAGGGTGACCCCGATGAACTCGGTGACCAGCGTCAGCGCGTTCAGCAGGAACAGGTCGATCACGCTGAACGCGCCCCAGAACCTCCCGAAGCGCTCCAGGATCAGCCGGGCGTGGCCGACGCCGGTGACGGCGCCCAGCCGCAGCACCATCTCCTGGTTGACGTACAGCACCGGGACCAGCATCAGCAGCGTCCACAGCAGCTGGGTGCCGTAGTTCTGCCCGGCCTGGCCGTAGGTGGAGAAGGCGCCGGCGTCGTTGTCGCCGACCATCACGATCAGGCCGGGCCCGACGATCGCGAGCAGGGTCTTCAGTCTCGCCGACAGGCCGTGCCGGGGCGTGGTGTCGTCGAGCCGGATGGTGCCGAGCGCGCCCTTGATGTCGCCGACGTGCGCGTCGTCGAGGACGGCCGAACGCGGCTCGGGCGGAGCGGAGTTGAGCGTGGCGTGGGTGGTCATGGGTTTCCTCCCTGGGCCCCGGAGGGGCGGTTCGGAGGCAGGCGGCGGCTCTCCCCGCGGGCGGGCACGGCGCATCGGCGCGCGGCTGCGCGGCCCGTACGGTGGCGTGCGGGCACGGCGGAGCCGCGTGCGGACATGGCGTGCCGTCGTCGCTGATGACTGCCGAAGAATGGTGACGGATCGTCAGGACGTGCTGCGGGGAAAGGTGTTACCGCATGCCGGAGGTGTGCGAGGGCAGGCGGGGGCAGGGGCAACTGTGGCCCGGACTACTGCAATCCATGTCTCTCGCCTCCTCCCGGCCGGCGCACCCCGTGGTGCGTGTCATCGACGCGGCAAGGAGCTCACCGGCCCGCGCGACGCGACCGCCGGTTCACCCCAACTCGTCAGAGCTTAGTCCCGCCCGGGAGCGATACTTGCGCACTTGGTAAAACCTTTACCTTTCTGTCGGCGTACGCCGGTGCCTGCCGTCGCTGCCCGCCACTGCCTGTCCGCGCCCGCCACTGCCCGCCGTTGCCCGCCGCCGCCCGTCCGCGCCCCGGGGCGGGCGGCGGCCGGCCGGGTGACGGGGGTTTGGCCGCCGGGCCGCCACGGAACGACTTCCCGCCGTACCGGCACCGGCACCAGGTCGTGCCCGAACCCGAGGGGTGGCATGGCGACCGCAGACTCCCAGGGGCCTCCCCGGCAGGCGCGGGCGCTGACGCTCGCACGGAACCCGAAACTGTGGCTCTTCCCGGGCGTCCTGTGCTGCCTGCTGGCCGTCCTCCTCTCCCTGCTCTACATGGGGGGCATCCTCAACCCGAGCGGGCACCTGCACCGGCTGCCGATCGCCCTGGTGAACGAGGACCAGGGCCCGCCGCCGCCCGGGCAGGCGGAGCCCCTCGGTGCCCGGCTGGCCGCGGCCGTGGTGGCCGGCACTCCCGACAGCACCGTCCAGTGGCGGCAGGTGGACGCGGCCGGACTGGGCGAACAGCTCGCCGCCGGCAAGGTCTACGGCGCGCTGGTCGTGCCGAAGGACTTCAGCGCCGACGTCACCGCGCTGGTCACCGGCGGCGCCGTCGAGCGGCCGACCGTCACCGTGCTGACCAACCCCGGCATGGGCAGCCTCGGCTCCTCGATCGCCGCGCAGATCGCCCAGAACGCCGCCCACCAGGCCTCGTCGGTGCTCGGCGGGCAGCTGCTGGCCGCCGTACCGGCCTCCGGCGCCCCGGGTCCGGACACCGGAGCCACCGCCCGACTGCTGCTCGCCGACCCGATCGCCGTCACCACCCAGGTCGGCCACCCGATCGGCGGCCACAGCGGGCTCGGCCTGAGCGCCTTCTACTTCACCCTGCTGGCCGTGCTGACCGGCTTCATCGGCGGCAACATCGTCCACAACGGCGTCGACGGCGCGCTCGGCTACAGCGACAGCGAGATCGGTCCCTGGCACACCCGCCGCCCGACCGTCCCGATCAACCGCACCCAGACCCTGCTGCTCAAGATGGTCATGACGGCCGGGATCATGCTGCTCACCACCTCGCTCGTGGTGCTCTGCTCGGTCGGCGTCCTGGGCATGGACGCCCCCCACCTGGCACAGCTGTGGATCTTCGCCTACTGCGCCAGCCTCGCCGTGGGCCTCGGAGTGCAGGCGATCAACGCCGCGTTCGGCGGGATCGGGCAGCTGGTGTCGATGTTCGTCTTCATCGCGCTGGCGCTGCCCTCCTCCGGCGCCACCGTCCCGCTCCAGGCGGTCCCCGGCTTCTACCGCTTCCTGAGCCTCTTCGAGCCGATGCGCCAGCTCAGCGACGGCATCCGGGCGATCCTCTTCTTCGACGCCAGGGCCGACGCCGGGCTCACCCGCGGCTGGGTCATGATCGGAATCGGCGCGGCGCTGGCCCTGCTGTTCGGCTTCGGGATGACCCGCTACTACGACCGCAAGGGCCTGCGCCGCTGGACGCCCCAGCCCTCCGGCCAGGACACCTGACCACCGGGGCCGGGCGGCCGGGGCGGTCAGGCGTCCTTGCCGGTCAGGACGACTTGGTGACGGTCACCTTGAGGTGCTTCATGATCGGCTGGTCGCTCTGGGTGCTGTAGTCGCCGATCGCGCACAGCACGTTCAGCTCCGGCATGTACCCGGCCGCGCAGCCGCGCGGGATGTCGTACGGGACGGCCAGGTAGCCGTGCACCGAGCGGGTGGACCCGTCCCGGGCGGTGCTGGTGACGTCCACCCGGTCGAACTCGTCCAGGCCGCGCTCGCGCATGTCGTCCCGGTTCATGAACACCAGCGTGCGCAGGTTCCGCACGCCCCGGTAGCGGTCGTTGTCCGAGTAGATGGTGGTGTTCCACTGGTCGTGCGAGCGCATCGTGCCCAGCGCCAGGGTGCCCGGCTCGGGGACGACGTCGGGCAGCGGGGCGGCGGAGAACTCGGCCTTGCCGGAGCGGGTGTCGAAGACCAGCTCGCGGGCCGGCTGCTTGATCCGGAAGCCCAGCGGCAGCCGCACCCGGCGGTTGAAGTCCTCGAAGCCGTCGAGGACCTGGGCCATGGTGTCGCGGATGCGGTCGTAGTCCTCGATGTACCACTCCCAGGGGGTGGAACTGTCCGGCAGCGCCGCGCGGGCCATCCCGGCGACGATCGCGGGCTCGGAGAGCAGGTGCGGCGAGGCCGGGCGCTTCATGCCGACCGACAGGTGCACCATGCTCATCGAGTCCTCGACCGAGGTGGACTGCACCCCGGCCCGCTGGTGGTCCTTCTCGGTCCGGCCCAGGCACGGCAGGATCAGCGCGGCCCGCCCGTGCACCAGGTGGCTGCGGTTCAGCTTGGTGCTCACCTGGACGGTCAACTCGCAGGACTCCAGGGCCTGGTAGGTGTACGGGGTGTCCGGGGCCGCGAGCGCGAAGTTGCCGCCCATGCCGACGAACACCGTGATGTCGCCGCGCCGCATCGCCTCGATCGTGCCGACGGTGTCCAGCCCGTGCTCGCGCGGCGGCTCGATCCCGCACACCTCGGCGAGCCGGTCCAGGAACTCGCCGGCGGGCCGGTGGTCGATGCCGCAGGTGCGGTTGCCCTGGACGTTGCTGTGCCCGCGCACCGGGGAGGGGCCGGCCCCCTCCCGGCCCAGATTGCCGCGCAGCAGCAGGAGGTTGACGATCTCCCGGACGGTGTCCACCCCGTGCTCGTGCTGGGTGACGCCCAGGCACCAGCTGAAGATCGAGCGGTCGGCCTCCCGGTAGACCCGTGCCGCCTTGAGGATCTCGGCCCGGTCCAGCCCGCTCTGCCGCTCGATCTCCTCCCAGGGCGTGGCCAGGCAGACCTCGCGGTACGCCTCGAACCCGCTGGTGTGGCGGTCGATGAACAGCAGGTCCAGGGCCCGGTCGTCGGCCGCGGACTGCTCCAGGATCGCCTTCGCCATGCCGCGCAGCAGCGCCATGTCGCCGCCGATCCGCGGCTGGAGGTTCAGGGTGCTGGTGCGGGTGGCCCGGTTCAGCGCCATGTCGGTGAAGTCGTGCGGGATGATCGTCCGGGTCGCCGCCGCCTCGACCAGCGGGTTGACGTGCACGATCTGCGCGCCGCGCTTGTACGCCTCGGCCAGCGAGGTGAGCATCCGGGGCGCGTTGGAGGCCGCGTTGACGCCCAGGATGAACAGGGCGTCGGTGACCTCCCAGTCCTTGAGGTCGACCGTCCCCTTCCCGGTGCCGAGCGAGGCCTGCAGGGCCCGGCCGCTGGCCTCGTGGCACATGTTGGAGCAGTCGGGCAGGTTGTTGGTGCCCAGCTCGCGGGCCATCAGCTGGTAGAGGAAGGTCGCCTCGTTGCCGAGCCGGCCGGAGGTGTAGAACGCGGCCCGGTTGGGGTCGTCCAGCCCGCGCAGGGTGCGGCCGACCAGGGCGAACGCGTCCTTCCAGCCGATCGGGACATAGCGGTCGGTGTCCCGGTCGTAGACCATCGGCTCGGTGAGCCGGCCCTGGTCCTCCAGCGCGAAGTCGCTCCACCCGGACAGCTCGGTCACCGTGTGGGCGGCGAAGAACTCCCGGCCGACCCGCTTGCGGGTCATCTCCCAGGTGACGTGCTTGATGCCGTTCTCGCAGATGTCCAGGTGCAGGCCCTTGGTGTCGTCGGGCCAGGCGCAGCCGGGGCAGTCGAAGCCGGTGTTCTCGTGGTTCATCCGCATCACCGCCCGCGGCCCGTCCAGGTACGCGCCCTCGCGCACCAGGAAGCGGGTGACGCTCTTGGCGGCGCCCCAGCCGGCGGCCGGATGGTGGTACGGCCGGGCCTGGGGCGGGCCGGCGGGGGAGGGGCCGACCTCCTCCTGCCCCGGGGGCTCCTGCGGGGGAGTGTTGACGGCGTCGTCGGAGGTGGTCACGGGCCTCGCCTTCCGTCGCACGGGGGTCGGACACCCGGCTTTGCAGTCGACGCTACGTCCGGCGCCCGGACCCCGCGCGTCGAGCGGTCGTGGCCCGGTCCCCGGTCGCCGGTCTCGGACCCGGGCGATCACGCCGCCGGCAGGCTGCCGAGCACGGTGGCCACCTCGGTGTGCCGGGCGACCTCCAGCAGGGCGCGGGCCATCACCGATCCGGGCTCCCGGGCAGCGATCACCAGCCCGATCGGCGCGCTGTGCGCCGGCTCCGTCAGCGGGACGGCCCGCATCCCGCGCGGCACGCCGAACACGTGCAGCCACGCGTACGGCACGACGCTCGCCCAGTGCCCGGTGCGGACGTGGGCGAAGAGCGAGGCCACCGAGTCGGTCTCGACCCGGGGCGTCGGCGCCAGCCCGAGCCCCGCGAACACCTCGTCCAGCACCCGGCGGCCCTGCATGCCCGGGTGCAGCAGGCACAGCGGCAGCCGGGAGGCCTGCTCCCAGGTCGCCCGCGGGTGCTGGGCCGGCTCGTCGGCCAGGCCGGTCAGCAGGACGTACCGCTCCTCGTACAGCGGGAGTGCGCGCAGGTCGTCCTCGCCCGGTCCGGGCAGGTAGGTGACGCCCGCGTCGATCTCGAAGTTCCGTACCTGGCGCAGGAGTTCATCGGATCGAAGGTCGGTGGACAGCTCCACGGCGGCCAGCGGGTGGGCGGTGCAGAACGGCCCGGTGAGCAGCGACACGGCGCCCGAGGCGGTCGGCACCGAGCCGATCCGCAGCCGTCCGCTCAGGCCGGTGCGCAGCGCGTCCACCTCGTCCCGGAGGGCGTCCCGGTCGGCCAGGATGCGCTGCGCCCACAGCACGATCCGCTCGCCCTCGGGGGTCAGGCCCTCGTAGGCGCGGCCGCGCCGCACCAGCAGCACCTTCAGCTCGTCCTCCAGCTTGCGCAGCGCCTCGGAGAGGGCGGGCTGGGAGACGTGGCAGGCCTGGGCGGCGCGGGCGAAGTGGCGCTCCCGGGCGAGCGCGACGAGGTACTCGAGCTGGCGGAACAGCATCGCCTACTCGACTCCGGTGGCGGTGGCGGTGGCGGGGGTGGTGGCCGGAGCGGTGGTGGCCGGCATGGAGGTGTCGACGCGGTCGGTGCGGGTGTAGACGTTCATCGAGTCGCCGCGCAGGAAGCCGACCAGGGTCAGCCCGCTCTCCTCCGCGAGGTCCACGGCCAGCGAGGACGGCGCGGAGACCGCCGCGAGCACCGGGACGCCCGCCATCACCGCCTTCTGCACCAGCTCGAAGGAGGCCCGCCCGCTGACCATCAGCACCGTGCCGCGGGCCGGCAGCAGGCCCTCGCGCAGCGCGTGGCCGACCACCTTGTCCACCGCGTTGTGCCGGCCCACGTCCTCGCGCAGGCAGAGCAGCCGCCCGTCGGCGTCGAACAGCCCGGCCGCGTGCAGGCCGCCGGTGCTGTCGAAGACCTTCTGGGCGGCGCGCAGCCGGTCGGGCAGCGCGGAGAGCAGCGCGGGGGTCACGCGCAGCCCGTCCTCGGCGACGCTCCACGGCGCGGTGGTGCGCACCGCGTCCAGGCTGGCCTTGCCGCACAGGCCGCAGGAGGAGGTGGTGTAGAAGTTGCGCTCCAACGAGGCGTCGGGCGCCGGCACACCGGGGGCGAGCAGGACGTCCACCACGTTGTAGGTGTTGCCCCCGTCGGCGGTGGCACCGGCGCAGTAGCGGATGCCCGCCACCTGGTCGGCGGCGTGCACCACGCCCTCGCTGACCAGGAACCCGGCCGCCAGGTCGAAGTCGCTGCCCGGGGTGCGCATGGTCACCGTCAGCGCGCGCCCGCCGACCCGGATCTCCATCGGCTCCTCGGCGGCCAGGGTGTCGGGACGGTACGAGGGCGCGCCCTGGCGCAGGCGCAGCACTCTGCGGGGGACAGTCACTCGGCCCATGGTCGTCGGCTCCTCGAAGGTCTCCGTCAGGTCTGTACGGATGAATCCTCCCCCCTGGCGGCGGTGTACGGGTCCGGCGGGTCGGGCAGGTGGCGGCGGCTGTGCGCGGCGGTGACCGCCAGGCAGAGCAGGCCGACGGCCGCCATGCCCGCCAGCAGCGCCGGGTAGGAGGCGTGGCCGGCGGTGCCGGCGAGCAGCAGCGGGGTCAGGAAGCCGCTGGAGGTGATGCTCTGGTAGAGGGAGGCGGAGGTCGGCCCGGAGGCGCGCGGGGTCAGCCGCTCCACCTCGTGCAGCCCCGCGCCGAGCGTCAGCCCGTAACCGGTGCCGAGGACGAGGGCGGCGGCCACCACCAGGCCCACCGAATCGAGGGCGGCGGCGAGGGCGCCGAGCAGCAGCCCGGCGATCACCGTGGCCATCGCGGTGAGGGTGGCCCGGGCGCTGTCCGCGTCGTCCAGCCGGGCGGCGAAGGGCTGGGCGACCACGCCCGTGGCCAGGGTCAGCGCCGCGACCAGGCCGCTGAACAGCGGCGCGTAGCCGGGCACCCGGTCCGCGACCAGCGGAGGCAGCACCACGTACGCCACCGTGGCGGCGCCGAGCACGGCCGGGCTGGCGGGCAGGACCACGTAGCGGAACCGGGGGTGGCGGACGGCCGCCGGTCCGCTGCCGTTGCTGCTTCCGCCGTTGCCGTTGCCGCCGCTGCCGTGGCTCCGGGCGGTCTCCGGGAGTCCGCGGGTGGCCCGCAGCACCAGCAGGCAGCCCAGCGCATGGGCGAGGGCGGGCAGCACCGTCGGGCCGGGCAGCCACTCGGCGATCACCCCGGAGGCCAGCGCGCCCGCCGCGAAGCCCGTACCGGTGGCGTACATCGCCCGGCGGGCGCTCCGCTCAGGCGGGACGGCGGGCCCGGAGAGTTCGCGCAGCCAGGCCGTCCCGGCCAGGAAGACCAGCCCGGCCGCGAAGCCGGTGGCCAGCCGGGCGGCGTACACCGAGGGCTCGTCCGGCAGCGCCAGCACCACGCTGGCGGCGGCGGACAGGCCCAGCGCGCCGCGCACCGTCCGCCGCCGGCCGTACCGGTCCGCGGCGGGCCCGCCCAGCAGCAGACCGGGCAGCAGGCCGAGCAGGTAGACCGAGAACATCGCGGCCAGCGAGAGCGCCGACCAGTCGGTGCGCGCCCGGTACACGGTGGCCAACGCGGTGAACTGGTTGGCGCCCCAGGCGGCGACGGCGACGGCGGCGGCCGCCGGGAGCCAGCGGGCGGTGCGGGGCGCGGGCATTCCGTCGGTACCGCCCATGCGCTGTCCTGCCCCGTTTCCGGCTTTCCGGCCATTCCTGGATTTCCGCAGTCCAGTGTGCGGTCCGTCGCCGCGGGGCGTCAAAGAAGTGAATCCTGTGAGCCGATAAGCGGCGCCTATCGGAGATTCGACGGATATTCCACTTTGCCGGGTGTCCGGAAAACCTGCCGGACATCCCGAAAGCGCGATCGGGAATTCCGCTCCGATCATTCCGTTCGGATTATTCCGCCCCGGCTGTTCCGCCCCGGCTATCGCGTGCCGGCTATTCCGTGCCGCCCACCGACAGCACCACCGCGCTGGCCGCGCCGGCCGGCGTCTCGTAGTTCACCGTCTCCCCGGCATGCCGCCCGAGCAGCGCCTTCCCGAGCGGGCTGTCGAAGGTCACCAGGGTGAGGTCCCGCTCCTCCGCCAGCTCGGAGATCTCGACCGTCTCCTCCGTGCCGTCGTCGAACCGCACGGTGACCGTCGATCCCACCCCCACCACCCGCGCGGACGGCTCCCCGGCCACCTCGGCCTCCCGCAGCCGCGCCTCCAGCTCGGCGATCCGCCGGTCCAGCCGGGTCACCTCCGACGCCCGCTGCAACTCGTCCGCCGCATCCGCCCGGTCCCCCACCGGCTCCAGCCCGCGCAGCGTCGCGGCCACCTTCCCCCGCTCCTCCCGCAACTGCGCCAGGTCCTCCTGCACCGCACGCAGGCCCTCGGCACTGATCGGTTCCGGCCCACCGCTCATCCCACGCTCCCGGGGCTGCTCGTCACACGCTCGAACACCGGCCGCCTCCCATTACCCCACCCCTCCGGGCCCCGGGCAACTTCCGGGCCGATCGACCACCCGGAGCGATTCGTCGAGGACGCGTCGCCCGGGGCGCCGCGGGTCACCGTGCGAGCAGCTGCGCCGGGACGACCGGTTCGAGGAAGACGCTCGGTGTGCCGTGCCAGGACACGCTGAGGGCCTCGCGTGCGCGCGTGCACGCCACGAAGAGCAGGCTCAACTCGCCGCTGAGGTCCTCCTGGTGCTGCAGCGGGTCGGTGTCCGCCGGGGTGATCGCGCTGCGCATGGGCACCAGGCCGTCGCTCACGCCCACCACGGCGACGCAGCGGAACTCCAGGCCCTTCATCCGGTGCATGGTCCCGACCCGCACGCCGGGGGACGGCGCGTTGCCGAGCACGTAGGCGGGCGTCCCGGCCTGCTCCAGGGCCTGGGCGATCTCGCGGCCGAGCTGGGCGGTGCGGGCGGCGACGCCGATGTCCTCCGGGGCGATGCCGGACGCGGTCCACTCCGCGATCCGGGCGACGAGGTCCTGGATCTCGTCGGCCTTGTCGACGTGGCCGTGCACCTCGGGGTGCGCGCCGTGCAGGGTCGAGTGGTAGCCGACGAGGGAGTCCTCGCCGCCGTCCATGTCGTCGGGCCGCTCGCCGGTGAGCAGGGACGCGGACCAGCTGATGATCTCGTGCGTGGTCCGGTAGTTGACCCGCAGTCGGGAGGACCGTCCGACGACCTGGATTCCGAGTGAGCGCAGCGAGACCTTGTTCCCGTAGATCCGCTGGTGCGGGTCGCCGGCGAGGAACAGGTCGTCCGGTCCGGACGCGACGATCGCGCGGAGGAACCTCCACTGCGCGGGGTGGAGGTCCTGCGCCTCGTCGATCACCACGTGCCGGAACGGGCGGTCGTCCTGTTCGTCGAGCGCCCGCGCGGCCTGCGCGCAGACCTGCAGGAACGTCAACTCCCCGGCCTGTCGCAGCTCGTCCTCGAACGCGGCCACCGCACGCCACACTTGGGCCTTCTGCAGCGGACCGAGGGCCGTACCGCGGCCGGACCGGGGTGCCTTCAGGTACTGTTCCGGGCTCTCGATCGCCTGGGCCAGGACGACCTGCCGCCACTCCTGGTCCAGGAAGACGTCGGTGAAGTCGATCCCGAGCCGGCGGACGATCCGGCCCCAGCGGGCGAGGACCGCGCGCTGGTTGAAGACGATCTTCAGTGGGGCGCCGCCCCGCGAGCGGCGGAGCACCTCGTTCGCCAGCGCGTCGACGGTGACCACCCGGACCTTCGCCCTGATCCGCTCGTCCGTGATGAGCAGCGTGAGGCAGCGTTCGAGCTCGCCGGCGAGGTCCTTGGTGAAGGTGGTCAGCAGAATCGATCCGTCAGGTGCGTCCGGCGGCAGCCGGCGCGCCAGGTGATAGGCCCGGTGCAGGGCCACCACCGTCTTCCCGGTCCCGGGGCCGCCGGTCACCCGGGCGGGCCCGTTGTACGACTCCCGGTAGGCGATCCGGTACTGGGCCGGGTGCAGGAAGATCCGCCACACGTCGAACGGGCGCTCCAGGATCTCCCGCAGTTCCTCGGGGCCGGACACCAGGGCGACCCGGCCGCGCGCGTGGGCCATCGCCGAGACCAGCCCGTCCTCGGGCTGCGCGGCGTTCACCGGAGCCGCCGCCCGCGCGTACGCCTGGACGATCTCACGGTCGATGTCGGCCGGCTCCATCCCGCTCGCGAGGCCGATCAGAACGTCGAACTGCTGCTCCGGCAGGACCCGGTGGAGCGCCTCCAGATGGGCCTCGTCCGGAAGCAGCCGGATGATCGGCAGGATCTCCTCCTCGATGCCCAGGCTGCGCAGGACCTTGTCGGAGCGGTCGGCGAAGAGCCTCCGGGGTTCGTCGGGGGCCAGGGCCCGCAGCGACTCGGTGGCGCGTTCCAGGGCGACGTCGTTGCGGATCTCGACGCCCTGGGTGGCGGCGTTCACCGAGGCCCGGTGCTTGTACGCCCAGTCGTTCGCCTTGTCGTGGGGGAGCACCTTCAGCAGCATGTACCCGTCGCCCCGGTCGGCCTTGAGGACCACCCCGCGCCAGAAGTCGGTGATCCGGATGGTCCGGATCCGGGGGTCCCGCTGGTGGGTGAGCTTCTCCAGATGCGCGCCGGTGTGCGTCGCTCCGGTGAACTTCTCGAACACGTCGAAGACCCTGCGCTGCACGGATTTCTCCAGTGCCGCGAACTCCAGCAGAAAGTCCCGGTGCATACCCAGCGTCGCCACCCCGGCCCCCTCGCGCGCCCCGGCCCGTCCGCGCGGCCGGGCAGTGCGCCTCACTGTACTGGCCCCGGTGATCACTCGCGGCGGGCCGCCCGGCGGCGGGCCGGTCCGGGGTGGCGGTGATCACCTTCGGGGGCGGGGGTGGGGTGAACGCGCAGGTCGTGGGCCCGGGCGGGAGGGGTCGGGGAGGGACCGGCGGTCGGGGCGCGGGCGGGCGAAGCTACCATGTGGGCAACACCCTCAGCTCGAAAGATGGACTTGTGACTGTCAACGACGACGTGTTCACGGACTGGAAGAACCGCGAGGAGATCGCGGAGTCGATGATCCCGATCATCGGGCGGCTGCACCGGGAGAGGGACGTCACCGTTCTGCTCCACAGCCGTTCCCTGGTGAACAAGTCGGTGGTCAGCATCCTCAAGACGCATCGCTTCGCCCGGCAGATAGCCGGCGAGGAGCTCTCGGTCACCGAGACGATGCCGTTCCTGGAGGCACTGACCGCCCTGGACCTCGGCCCCTCGCAGATCGACCTCGGCATGCTCGCCGCGACGTACAAGGCGGACGACCGCGGCCTGTCGGTGGCGGAGTTCACCGCCCAGGCCGTCGTCGGTGCCACCGGCGAGAACAAGCTGGAGCGCCGGTCCGGGCAGGACGTCGTGCTGTACGGGTTCGGCCGCATCGGCCGGCTGGTCGCCCGCCTGCTGGTCGAGAAGGCCTCGGGCAACGGCCTGCGGCTGAAGGCCATCGTCGTGCGCAACAGCGGCGGCGACGACCTGGTCAAGCGAGCCTCGCTGCTGCGCCGTGACTCCATCCACGGCCAGTTCCAGGGCACGATCACCGTCGACGAGGCGAACAACAAGATCATCGCCAACGGCAACGAGATCACGGTGATCTACTCCGACGACCCGACCAAGGTCGACTACACGGAGTACGGGATCAAGGACGCGATCCTGATCGACAACACCGGCCGCTGGCGCGACCGCGAGGGCCTGTCGAAGCACCTGCGCCCCGGTATCGCCAAGGTCGTGCTGACCGCGCCGGGCAAGGGCGACGTCCCGAACATCGTGCACGGCGTGAACCACGACACGATCAAGCCGGACGAGCAGATCCTGTCCTGCGCCTCCTGCACCACCAACGCCATCGTCCCGCCGCTGAAGGCGATGGAGGACGAGTACGGCGTGCTCCGCGGCCACGTGGAGACCGTCCACTCGTTCACCAACGACCAGAACCTGCTGGACAACTACCACAAGGCCGACCGCCGCGGCCGCTCGGCGCCGCTGAACATGGTGATCACCGAGACCGGTGCCGCCTCGGCCGTCGCCAAGGCCCTGCCGGACCTCCAGGCGAAGATCACCGGCAGCTCGATCCGCGTCCCGGTGCCGGACGTCTCCATCGCGATCCTCAACCTCCAGCTCAAGCGGGAGACCAACCGCGAGGACGTCCTGGAGTACCTGCGGAACGTCTCGCTGACCTCGCCGCTGAAGCGCCAGATCGACTTCACCGACTCGCCCGACGCCGTCTCCAGCGACTTCATCGGCTCGCGCCACGCCTCGATCGTGGACGCCGGCGCGACCAAGGTCGAGGGCGACAACGCGATCCTCTACCTGTGGTACGACAACGAGTTCGGCTACTCGTGCCAGGTGATCCGGGTCGTCCAGTACATCTCGGGCGTCGAGTTCCCGACCTTCCCGGTTCCGGCGGTCTGATCCACCGCTGGGCGGGACGACACAGCGGTACGACGAGCAGCACGGCGGGGCGGTGACCGACAGGTCGCCGCCCCGTCGGCGTTCGCGGGCGGGGCGGTCGCTATCTTGAGGGATCACTGACAGGTCTAGGGAGGGCGACGGGGATGAGTGGTCGGCGGGTGCTTGCCGCGGTGGCGGCGGCGGGGGTGCTGACGGGCGTGCTGGCCGGGTGCTCCTCCGGGGGGTCGAAGGGGGTCGGCGGGGCGGCGGCCGCGGGTTCGTCCGCGTCGGGTCCGGCGGCGGCGTCGGCGGGTACGGCCGGGGCGTCCGCGTCCGGGTCCGCGGCTGCGGCTGCGCCCGCGCCCGCGCCGAGCGGGTCGGACGCCGGGGCGCCTGGGGCGGGTTCGGCGCCCGCCTCCGCACCGGCCCCGGCCCCGGTGGAGGCGCCGCACGGGGACCTGGAGGTGGCGCTGCTGGACGACAAGGTGGTCGGGCAGGTGCTGCCGGACGCCAAGGCGATGGCCGGCTGGGAGGAGGAGAAGCGGAAGGTCGACACGGCCGACCACAAGGTCACCTGCACCGGTGCCGCCGCCGCCTCCTGCGCGGGAAAGCCGCTCAGCGGGTCGGTCCGGTTCTCCTCGGGGGACGTGGTCGTCCGCTTCCTGGTGGACACCCTGCCCAGCCGGGACGCGGCGGCGCAGCGGCTGAAGGAGAGCTACGCCTCGTACGCCGCCGGGCCGTTCAAGAAGGTCGACACCCCGGTGCTGGGCAGCGAGAGCCAGGCCTTCCAGGGGCCGTTGGCCGAGGGCGAGGGCGTCGGCATCGTGGTGCGCTCGGGCACCGTGGTGGCGAGCGTGACCAGCGAGGGTGGTCCGGTGGACGTGGCCGCGACGCGGAAGTTCGCGGTGATGCTGGTCAAGCGGATCGAGCAGGCCCAGGCCGGGAAGGCGCCGGACGCCGGGCCGGGCGTGGGCTGAGGGACCCCTCCCCGTACGGGCGGGGCGCTGGGCTGGGGAAACGGATGTCAGTCGACCGTGATATGTACCTATCTCGTGGCCACTGTGCGGCCATGCGAAAGATACCGATGACGTTCGAGGGGGCCAGACATGCCGCTGTTCCGACGCCGCTCCGGCGGGGAGGGCGCGGAGGACCGGGCCGAGCGGCGCGGGTTCGGGTTCGGCTTCGGCCGACGGGGAGCCGGATCGGCCGCGCCGGCCGGTGCTGCCGAGCCGCGGCTCGACCCGGCGTACGGGGACGAGTCGGTGCGTCTGGCGCTCCGCCAGGCCGCCGACGGGGACTGGGCCGCGCTGCGCCCCGCGCTCGCCGCCGCCGAGGGCGAGGACCTGACCTTCCTGGTCGGGGCGATAGCCGACGTGCCCCGGGTCGAGCAGTGGACGTCCCGCGCGCTGGCCGACACCCCGGACGACACGCTGCTGCTGTTGCTGTCCGGTGCCCGGCACATCGACTGGGGCTGGGAGGCCCGGACGGGCGCCCGGGCCAAGGACGTCACCGAGGAGCGGTGGAAGGTGTTCCACGAGCGGCTGGAGGTCGCCGAGGAGCAACTGCTGGAGGTCGCCGAGCGCGAGCCGTCCTGGCACGCGCCCTGGCGGTTCCTGCAGACCAGCGCCCTCGGGGCCTCGCTCGGCCCGGAGGTCGCCACCACCCGCTTCGAGGCCGCGGTGCGCCGGGCGCCCGGGAACTCCGCCTCGCACTGGGTCAGGCTGCAGCAGCTGAGCGCCAAGTGGGGCGGTTCGCACGAGGAGATGCACGAGTTCGCCCGCTCCGTGATGCTCGCGGCCCCGGAGGGCAGTCGCCTCGGTGAGCTGGTCGCGGTCGCGCACCTGGAGCACTGGCTGGCCCTCCCGGACGGCGAGGACCGCGCCTACCTGACCAGTCCGGCCGTGGTGGCCGGGCTGCAGGAGGCGGCCTTCCGGTCGGTCCTGCACCCGGCCTTCGTGCCGGCGCGCGGCTGGCAGGGCGCCTTCAACACCTTCGCGATGGCCTTCTCCCTCGCCGACCAGCCCAAGACCGCACGCCTGCTGTTCGAGGCGCTGGACGGCTTCGTGACCGAATCGCCCTGGCACTACCTGTCGGGCAATCCGGTCAAGGCCTTCCGCGCCCACCGCGACCGCTGCACCTCGTACTGGCGCTGAGGCGCACCGGCGCCGATCCGTACCCGGTTCCGGCGTCGGCGTCGAGCCGAACCCCACCACCGTCATCCACCCCGCGATCGAAAGAGCCTCCGGTGTCCCCTACCGACAACCCGACGAGTGCGCACACCTTCCAGGTGGACCTGCGCGGTCTGGTGGACCTGCTCTCCCACCACCTCTACTCCAGCCCGCGGGTCTACCTGCGCGAGCTGCTGCAGAACGCGGTGGACGCGATCTCCGCCCGCCGCGCCCTCGACCCGGAGGCGCCGGCCAGGATCACCGTCCGCGCCGACGACGAGCTGTCCGTCACCGACACCGGCATCGGCCTGACGGAGAAGGACGTCCACACCTTCCTCGCCACCATCGGCCGCAGCTCCAAGCGCGACGCCGACGGCCGGCTCGACGGCGCCGGGCTCGCCAAGGCCCGCGGCGACTTCATCGGCCAGTTCGGCATCGGCCTGCTCGCCTGCTTCGTGGTCGCCGACGAGATCACCGTGGTCACCCGCTCCGCCGCCGCCCCGGACGCCCCGGTGATCGAGTGGCGCGGCAGCTCCGACGGCAGCTACACCATCCGCACACTGCCCGCCTCGGCCAAGCCCGAGCCGGGCACCACCGTCACGCTGGCCCCGCGCGCCGACGCCGCCGAGTGGACCCGCCCCGGCCGGGTCCTCACCCTCGCCCGGGACTTCGGCAGCCTGCTGCGCCACGACGTCACGGTGATCGACGCCGCCGGCACCGAGCACCGGGTCAACCGCACCCCGCCGTGGGCCGAGCGCCACGCCTCCCCGCTGGCCAGGCGCGACGCGCTCACCGAGTACTGCCGCGCCGCCTTCGACTTCACCCCGCTCGACACCATCGAGCTGGACCTGCCGCTGGTCGGCCTGCGCGGCGTCGCGTACGTGCTGCCGGACGCCGCCCCGCCCTCGCGCCGCAACGGCCACCGGGTGCACCTGAAGGGCATGCTGCTCTCCGACCAGGCCGACGAACTGCTGCCGGACTGGGCCTTCTTCGTCCGCTGCGTCGTCGACACCGACGGGCTGCGCCCGACCGCCTCCCGCGAGGGCCTGTACGCCGACGAGACGCTGGCCGCCGTCCGGGACGCGCTCGGCGCCCGGATCCGCGACTGGCTGACCGGCCTGTCCGCGAGCGACCCGGCGCTGCTGCACCGCTTCCTTTCCGTCCACCACCTGGCCGTCAAGGAACTCGCCCGCTACGACGACGAGTTGCTGCGGATGATGCTGCCCTGGCTGCCGTTCGAGACCACCGACGGCAACGTCACCCTGGACGAGTTCGCCCGCAGCCACCCGACGGTGCTGGTGACCCGTACGGTCGAGGAGTTCCGCCAGGTCGCCCCGATCGCCGCCGCGGCCGGGCTCGGCGTGGTCAACGGCGGCTACACCTACGACCACGACCTGGTCCACCGGCTGCCCGAGATCCGGCCCGGCGTCTCGGTCTCCGACCTCGACCCGGGCACCGTCACCGCGCACCTGGACACCGTGGACCCGGCCGTCGAGCTGGCCGCCAACGCCTTCCTGGCGATCGCCCGCGAGGTCGTCGGCCGGTTCGACTGCGACGTCGCGCTGCGCAGCTTCCACCCGACCAACGCGCCCGCCCTGCTGCTCGACAACCGGGAGGCCCGGCACGAGCGCACCAGGGCCCAGCTCGCCGACGAGGCCGACGGGCTGTGGGCGGACATCCTCGGCTCGCTGCGCGCCGAGGTGCCCCGCGCCCAACTGGTGCTCAACCACCTCAACCCGCTGGTGCGCCGCGCCGCCACCGTCACCAGCCGCGAGCTGGCCGTCACCGCCGTCGAGGCGCTGTACGGGCAGGCCGTGCTGATGACCCGCCGCCCGCTCAAGGCCAGCGAGTCCGCCCTGCTCAACCGCTCGTTCATCAGCCTGCTGGACCACGCCATGCTCGGCCACGAGGCGGCGGGCACCCCCGAAGGCGACAAGGAGGCGTGATGCTGGACACCCCCGACGCGGTGATGGCCGCGCTGCGCGAGAACGACGCCCGCCCGTACGGCCGGACCAGGACCGTCACGGCCGAGGAACTCGTCGACGCCGCCGAGCAGTTCGAGGACACCGGGATCCGCTCGATGGCCCTGCTGGAACTGATGGAGGCCTACGAGTACGACGGCGAGCGCAGCAAGAGCCCGGTCGTCTTCGCCCGCATCCTCAAGCTCTGGGACACCGACCCGGACGGCTTCGGCGAATGGGCCCGGCGCCAGGTGCTCTGGCGCTTCAAGTGGGTCGCCGACGCGCTCAAGGACACCCCGGACGTCCCGCTCGCGGCGATCCGGCGCTGGCACACCGAGCTGCGCGACCGCTACCGCACGGCCGGCCACGACCTCCAGCCGTACTACGCCCAGCGCTACCACCTGGCCGTGCAGACCGGCCTCGACGTGCAGGACGCCTACGAGCTGTGGGCGGCCCGCCCGCGCTCCGAGCTGAGCGACTGCCACGCCTGCGAGACCCGCGCCCGCGCCCGGCACTTCATCGCCGCCGGGGACGACGCCCGGGCGCTGGAGGTGATCGCCCCGGTGCTGGACGGCCGCAGCGGCTGCGAGCAGGAGCCCTACCTCAGCCAGGCCACCGCCCTGCTCGCGCAGCTGCGCCGGGGCCGGTTGGACGAGGCCCGCTCCGGCCACCTCTCCGGCTACCGCTTCGCCCGGGGCAAGGCCTCGATGCTGAACGCCGTCGGCCTGCACATCGAGTTCTGCGCGCTGTCCGGCAATGAGCCGCGCGGCCTGGAGCTGCTCGCCGAGAACCGGGACCTGTTCGCGGTCACCGGCGAACCCGCCGCCCGGCTGGGATTCCTGACCGGCGTCGAGGTGCTGCTCGCCCTGCTCGCCGGGGCCGGCCACGGCGGACTCGCGGTGAGCGGCCCGGCGGGCACCACCTGGACGGTGGACTCCCTGCTGGCCCACGTTCGCACCGAGGCCGACGCGCTGGCCGCACGCTTCGACGCCCGCAACGGCACCGGCGCGGTCGGCGCCGAGCGGCGCGCCCGGCTGGCCGTCGAGCCGCTGCTCGCCGAGCCGCTGGCACTGGGTGTGCGGGCTGTTGCCGCGCCGGGGCTGTCCGACGCCCCGGTCGTCGCGCCCGCGCCGCGCCGGACGGTCGAGCCGGAGCCGGAGGACTTCACCGCCCTGGTGCTGCGGGCCCGCGAGCTGGAGGTGCTCGGCCACCCGGACGCCGACCGGCTGTGGAAGCGGGTCGCCGAGCGCGCCGGGGCCGCGGACTTCGTCCACCCGCGGAGCACCGAGCTGGGCGGCCCCGAGCGGCTGCGCGCCGAACTCGCCGAGCAGCGTGCCCACGAGGCGCTCCAGCGGGACGCGTACGCCGAGGGCAAGGCCGGGCTGCTGGCCGCCGCCGAGCTGTTCGAGCAGGCGGGGCTGGCCGGGTCGGCGCTGATGTGCCGTGCCCGGACCCTCATCGCGGACCTGGACGACGAGACCGACGGGGGCGAGGGCACCCGGAACGAGGGTGCCCGGAACGAGAACGCCGGGCACGAGAGCGCCGGGGGCGAGGGCGGCTCGGGTCGCAGCGCGGACGCGGATGCGGATGCGGATGCGGACACGGACACCGGGCACAGCGGCCGGCGGGCCGACTGGGCGGCGCTCGACGCGGCGCTGGTGCGGGCCGAGGAGTTGCGCGCCGGCGGCGAACTGACCGACGACGACTACCTGATCGTGCTGCAGACCCGCGCCTACGCCGCCCACCACGACCTGGTCGAGACGCTGCCCGAGCCCGCCGACGAGGTGGCCGAGCGCTTCGAGGCGGTGGTCGGGGCCTACCGGCGCACGGCCGTGGAGCTCGGCTCCGAGCGGCGGGCCGCCACCTCCCGGCAGTACACCGCCGACGCCGCCGCCCGGAAGGGCCTGCTGGCCGAGGCGGAGGCCGAACTGCGCGAGGTGCTGGCCCAGTTGGACGCCGCCGAGCTGCCCTGGCACACCCCGCGGGTGCTCGGCCTGCTGGGCCAGGTGCTGCTGCAGGGCTGCGAGCCGGGCCAGGCGGTCGAGGTGTTCCACCGGGCGCTGGCCGAGGCCGTGCGCTGGGGCGACGACTCCTACCCGTACGCGCCGACGTACATGATGCTCGGCCACGGCTGCCTCCAGGTGGGGGACCTCGGCGGCGCCGTCCGCGCGCTGTCGGAGGCGGCCGCGCGCTACGACCGCAAGGGCACCGAGGCGGTCGAGGAGGCCGCCCGGGTGCGCATGCAGCTGGCCGACGTGCTGCGCGACACCGGGCGGGCGGCGGACGCGGTGGCCGTGCTGGAGTCGGTGCTGCTGGACGCGTCGGCGGCCCGGCTGGATGTGCGGATGCTCGCCCAGGCCCGGCTGGACCTCGCCCGGGGGCTGTCCGAGCTGGAGGAGCACCGGGACGCCGCCGAGGAGTACCTGCGGCTGGCCGACCTGGTGGCCGGCTGGGAGGACCAGGAGACCCACACCATGGTCGCCTGCGAGGCCACCCTCGCGCTCGCCCGGGCGGAGCGCCCGGACGCCGCCGAGGCGGCGCTGGCCCGCGCCCGCGAGGCGCACGGCAAGGCCCCGCAGGTGGACCAGCTGGCGGCCACCCTGCGGGAGCTGGCCCGGATGACGATGCGGGAGCAGGGCGCGGAGGGGCTGGCGGCGGCGCTCGCCCTGCTGGCCGAGGCGGACGCGGTCGGAGAGGCGGCCGAACAGGGCGGCGAGGAGTACAACTCCTGGTACCTGCGCGGTGGTTCGCACTACGAGCGGGCGCGCTCGCTGGCCGTTGCGGGGCGGTACGAGGAGGCGCTGGCCGAGGCCGAGCGGGCCGTTCCGGAGTACGAGGCGGGCGGCGAGCGGGCCGAGTCGCCGCGGGCGGAGTCGGTCCGGCTGGCCGCGCTGATCGAGGGCAGCGACCTCGGTCGCACCGAGGCGGCGGTGGCCCGGCTGACCGCCGGCATCGCGCGCTGCGAGGCGGCCGGGCTGTCGGAGGCGGCGGAGGTGCTGGTGGAGCTGCGGGAGCGGTTCGCCGGGGAGTGACCTGCACGGTGCCCCGCCGGGTCGGCCCGCACCCAGCCGTCAGCGGCGGGGTGCGGGCCGACCCGGGGCGCCGGCAAGCTGCGCTCAGCAGGGCCCGTCGTCGGCCCAGACGCCCCACTGGCCGCCGGCGCTCGGCACCTCGTTCAGCGTCCACCACTTGGCGTGGTAGTTGTGCCCGTTGTACGAGACCTTGGCGCCGCCGGTGTACGTGGTGCTCGCGCTTCACGCCGGGGCGGTGCAACTGCCGGGGGTGGTCGGAGGAGCGAGGCGGTGCTGGACCTCGACGGCGAGTCGATCGTCGTCGAGTCCGGCTCGGGCGCCGGGACCGACGCGGGCGCCGGGGCCCCCTCGCCGGCCGACCTCGGCGCGGCGGGCCGCGCCGATCTCGTTGTGGATGGCTGTGGTGTTCTCGTACTCCGGCTCCTCCAGGTCGAAGTCGATCGCCTTGAGGCCGTACTTGGTGATCACCTTCTGGTAGCCGGCGGCGGTCGCCTCGGGGGTGCCGCAGACCTGGCCCAGCTTGGTGCCGCCGTACCCGCCGACCGACACCGAGACGTCCCCGCCCTTGCCGCGCACGGTCTGGATGACGCTCGGCATGGTGGTGTCGGTGTCGATCGAGGAGGTGCCGCCCCAGGCGGGCGAACAGCTGTTGTCCTGGGCCAGGATGAACGCCAGTTGGAAGGCCTTCTGGCCGGTGGCGTCCATGACGGCGGCGACGTCCGGCGGGTTGTTGTCCTCGGGCATCAGGTACGGCGCCCACCCCAAAAGGGTCAAGCCCGCCCGTCCGTCACGGGCGCGACAGCACGCGAGGAGTCCGGCTGGTGCGCGGACGGGCGGAAATGCCGTGGATCGCCGGCCGGGCCCGTGGCAGCATGGCGCCCATGACGACCGACCGAAAGGACCGTGCCGCGTAGTCGGCCGGGACGGATCCGCGCAGAGCTTCCGCGCCGCCGGGTCCGAGGAGCGCAGCCGGCGATCGACGGGGTGTCCGCGCGGGCCCTCGCCGAGATCGCGCGGCTCGAACGTACACGGAACCACCTGCGGCCCGGGGACACGTCGGCCGCACTGCGTCGGTGGCGGGCGTACGTCCACCGTCCCGAGCGCCGGCTGTGGGAGGACTACGCGGAGGGCGACCTGTACTGGTTCTGCTGCGGTTGCCCGTGGGACGACCGGGACCTGCTGGAGGCGGTGATGCTCGCGCTGTCGCCCCGGCACGCCCGTCAACTGCGCGCCGTCGTCGCCCGGTTCGACGCCCGGTGGGACGTGCCCGTACCGCCCTGGCTGCCGTCGGACGGATGGAGCTGAGCGCCCGGCGCCGGGGGCTCAGGCCCCGACGGCGGTGTCCGCGCCCACCCCCGCCAGCAGTCCGCCGACCGCGGGGGCCCACGGGCGGCCGGTCGGCCCGGTCAGCGACAGCGTCCGGTGGACGGCGGGCCGGATCGGGACCAGCACGCAGTCGGCCGGGAGCATGGTCAGCGCCAGCGCGGGCATCACCGAGACCCCGACGCCCGCGTGCACCATGCCGATCAGGGTGTTCAGGTCGCGGATGCGGTGCCGGGGCGTGAAGCGGGTACCGGCCCGCCGGTAGGCCTCGCGGATGTGACGCTCGCAGCCGCCCTCCGAGAGCAGGAAGTCGTCGTCCTCCAACTCGGCCACGTGGACGGTCGGCTGGTCGGCGAGCGGGTGGTCGCGGCGCAGCAGTGCGTGCATCGAGTCGGCGCCGAGCGCGACCGCCCCGGGCGGCAGCGGACCGGCGTCCACCAGCACGGCGGCGTCGACCGTGCCCGCCTCCAGCCAGGCCGCCAGCTCGTCGTCCTCGCCCTCGAAGACCCGGACGGTCAACTGCGGGTGGGCCGCCCGCCAGTCCTTCAGCAGTCCGGGCAGCAGCGCCTGGCAGACGGTGGTGGGCGCCGCCAGCCGTACGGTGCCGGTCAGGCCGCCGCAGTGCCGGGTGGCGATCGCGCGGACGGCGGCGGCCGAGGCGACGGCCGTCCTGGCGTGCGGGAGGATCTGCTCGCCGAGCGGGGTGGGGCGGCACGGGCTGCCGCGCCGCAGCACGGGTGCGCCGAGGTTGCGCTCCAGCGCGGCGACGGCGTGCGAGACGGCGGACTGGCTGATGCCCAGCTCGTCGGCGGCCGCTCCGAAGCCGCCGGTGTCGGCGACCGCGACCAGTGCCCTGAGCTGGGCCAGGTTGACGTCCGAGGTCATGAGACTTCCTCATCACGGGTGTCCTGCCACTTGTTGGACTCATGGTCCGGTGCCGGGCCACGCTCTGTCCAGTTGATGACTCGGCCACAGGCACGGCCACAGGCACGGCCACAGGCACGGCCACAGGCGCGGCCACGGCCACGGCCACGGCCACGGACACGGACACGGACAAGAAGGACAAGGAGGTGGTGGAGGTGCGGCGCTGGCTGCCGGGCTTCGTGGCCCTGTCGGCGATCTGGGGTGCGAGCTTCGCCCTGATCAAGGTCGCGGTCGACGCGGGGGTGCCGCCGCTCTGGGTGGCGCTGTGGCGCTGCCTGCTGGGCGCGGCCGCGCTGTGGGCGATCCTCGTGGTGCGCGGCGAGCGGGCCCCGCGCGACCGGGTGCTGTGGGGCCACTCGGCGGTGGTGGCGGTGCTGCTCAACGCGGTGCCGTTCACCCTCTTCCCGTTCGGCGAGACCAGGGTCAGCTCGGTGCTCGCCGGAGTGATGAACGCGACCACCCCGCTGTTCACCCTGCTGTTCGCGGTGCTGGCCGTCCCCGGGGAGCGCCGCCCGGGCGCCCGCCGACTGGCCGGCCTCGGGCTCGGCTTCCTCGGCGTGCTCACCGTGCTCGGGGTCTGGCGCGGCCTCGGCACCGGGGCGACCGCCGGCGCGCTGGCCTGCCTGGCCGCCGCCTGCTGCTACGGCGCCGGCTTCTCCTATCTGCGCCGCTTCCTGTCCGGCCGCCCGGAGTCGGTGACCACCCTCTCCGCGCTCCAGATCGCCTGCGCCGCCGCCGAGTTGGCGCTGGTCGCGCCGTTCGCCGCAGGCGCCCCGCACTGGCCCGGGGCGGGCCCGGCGCTCGCCCTGCTGGTGCTCGGCGTGGTCGGCACCGGCCTGGCGTACCTGCTCAACCTGGCCCTGGTCCGCGGCGCGGGGACGACGGTGGCCTCCGCCGTCACGTACGTGATGCCGCTCTGGTCGACGGCGCTGGGCGCGGCCTTCCTGCACGAGCCGGTGGGCTGGAACGCGCTGGTCGGCGGCGCGCTGGTGATCGCTGCCGTCGCACTGGCCCGGCCGCGCCCGGCCCCGGTGGCGGCCGAGGGCGGGGCCCCGGCGGAGGACCCGAAGGGCCGTCAGCCCGTCGGTTAGGGTGGACCGGGTGAGCGAGGTCAGCGACGGCGAGGGCGGCGGGGACGGAGGCGGCGAAGGGGGCCGCGAGGCGGATCCGCAGCCGACGGCCGTGGGCGAGGCGCTGTGGGCGCACCCGCTGCGCTTCCCGTTCACCCGCTGGGTGCCGCGCTGCTGGGCGTACCTGCTGGGCAGTGCGCTGCTCGGGCCGGTGCTGCTGGCGGTCCTCGTGGTGCTGCTGGTGCTCGGCCTGGGCCTGGGGGTGATCGGCGTCGGGATCCCGCTGCTGGTCGCCCTGGCGCTCATCGGCATTCCGACCGCCACCGCGGCCCGGTGGCGGCTGCGGCTGGTGGAGCCGGTCCCGCTGCCCGACCCGCACCGCAGCCTGCCCGGGGCGGGCCGCCGGGCCCGCATCCGCACCCGGCTGCGCGAGCGGGCCACCTGGCGCGAACTCGCCCATGCCGCACTCGCCTCGACGGTGCTGGCCGCCGCCGCGCTCGGCTTCACCGCGCTGCTGGTGCTCTCCGGCCTGTACGTGCTCTCCCCGCTGGTGGTCTGGGCGCTCGCGCCGGAGACCGTGATGCTGATCCCCGGGCGCGCCGTCCCCGGGCCGCTCGCCGCCCTGCCGTTCACCGCCGCCGGGCTGGCGGGCCTGCTGCTCTGCGCGTACGCCGGGGCGCTGCTGACCGCCGCCGAGGTCGCGCTGGCCCGCTTCCTGCTCGTCCCCCGGGAGGACGACCTCGGCCGCCAGGTGCTCGAACTCACCCGTTCCCGGGCCAGGTTGGCCGACGCCTTCGAGGCCGAGCGGCGCCGGATCGAGCGCGACCTGCACGACGGGGCGCAGCAGCAGCTGGTCGCGCTCAGCATGACCCTCGGGCTCGCCGAGTACGAGCTGCGCGACCGGCAGGGCCGGGCGGCGGACCTCGTCACCCGGGCGCGCGGCGAGGCCCGGCAGGCGTTGGAGCAGTTGCGCGGACTGGTGCGCGGCATCCACCCGCAGGTGCTCACCGACCACGGGCTCGCCGCCGCCGTCGCCGAGGTCGCGCTGCGTCACCCGATCCCGGTGGTAGCCGACATCGAACTCCCGGAGCGGCTGCACCCGGCCGTGGAGACCACCGCCTACTTCACCGTCACCGAGGCGCTCACCAACGCCGCCAAGCACAGCGGCGCCACCGCGATCACCGTCCACGGGCGGGTCGCGGGGGGCCGGCTGGTCGTCCAGGTGACGGACGACGGCCGCGGCGGGGCGGACCCGGCCGCCGGGGCCGGACTGGCGGGACTCGCCGACCGGGTGGCACTGCTGAGAGGACGGCTGATGGTGACGAGCCCGACGGGCGGCCCGACGACGCTGCGGCTGGAGGTCCCGTGCTCCGGGTCGTGATCGCCGAGGACGCGGTGCTGCTGCGCGCCGGACTGGTCGAACTCCTCGCCCTCGGCGGCCACCGGGTGACCGCCGCCGTCGGCGACGCCGAGGCGCTGGCCGCGGCCGTCGACGCCGAGCGGCCGGACATCGTGGTCACCGACGTCCGGATGCCCCCTGACCACACCGACGAGGGCCTGCGCGCCGCCCTCGCCCTGCGCGAGCGCCACCCCGGCCTGCCCGTCCTGGTCCTGTCCCAGTACGTGGCCACCCCGTACGCGACCCGGCTGCTGGCCGCCGCCGGTGCGCAACCGGCCGGTCTGGGCTACCTGTTGAAGGACCGGGTCGGTGACGTCGCGGACTTCCTGGACGCGCTGCGGCGGGTCGCGGACGGGGAGACGGTGATCGACCCCGACGTGGTCCGGGTGCTGCTGCGCGCCCGGTCGGGCGACCGCCCGCTGGCCCGCCTCACCCCGCGCGAGCGCGAGGTGCTCGCGCTGCTGGCCGAGGGACTCAACAACCAGGCCGTGGCAGCCCGGTTGAGCATCACCGAGGCCTCGGTGGTGAAGCACTGCGGGAACATCTTCATGAAGCTGGACCTGGACCCGACCGAGGGCAACCGGCGGGTGCTCGCGGTGCTGGCGCACCTGCGCGGCGAGTGACCGGTCCGCCCGTCCGACGGCAATTCACCCACTTGTCACCGGGGTTGTGCGGCCGGAACGATGGCGTCATGGAGAGGACACGGGAACCGCAGAGCGCAATCGTCAACCGGCTGCTCAAGGGCGAGGCGACCAGGGAGGACACCACGACGGCGCAGACCAACTTCCTGCTGTGGCTGCGGCAGGAGTGGGCCGGGGACGGCGACCGGGCGCTGGCGGCCTGTCAGGACACGCTGACGGCGGCCGGGGGCGAGGAGTGGCGGGCCATGCCGGAGCGTGATCTGTCCGCCCACGTCTGGCTGTTCAGCTTCTCCTGCCCGAGCCGCGACGACCTGCCGGGCCAGGCGAGGAACTGGGTGACGGCGGTCCGTGCCAACGGCGGGGCGCCCGCCATCGCCCGACTGGTCAGGCACCTGCGGGGGCAGGCGGAGTGACCGGTCCGGCCGGAGCCTCCTGACCGGCCGGGGGACGGGGAACGGCCGGAACAGCCGGAGCGGCCGGGGCGCCCGGGCCCGGCAGCGGCGAAGCGGGGTCCAGCAACTCCGTGAGCCGCCGCGCCGAGGCCTCCCAGGTCCAGTGCTCCTCGACCCAGCGCCGCCCCGCCGCCCCCATCCGGGCCCGCTCGGCGGGCGGGGCCAGCAGGAGGCGGGTCAGGGCGGCGGCCACCTCGGCGGGATCGCGGCCGTCGACGACCGTGCCGGTGACGCCGTCCAGGACGGTGTCCGGGGCGCCGCCGGAGCGGCCGGCCACCACCGGGAGGCCGGCCGCGGCCGCCTCCAGGAAGACGATCCCCAGGCCCTCGGCCTCCAGGCCCAGCCGCCGGGTGCGGCACGGCATCGCGAAGACGTCCGCGCCGGCGTAGTGGACGGCCGTCCCGGCGTGGTCCAGGCCGCCGGTGAACACCACGCTGCCCGGCTCGGTCAGCCGGCCGGCCAGGCCCCGCAGCCGGTCCTCGTCCGGGCCCCGGCCGACCAGCACCAGGGTGGTCCCGGGCACGGCCCGGCGGATCGCGGGCAGCGCGCGGATCAGCGCGTCCTGCCCCTTGCGCGGGACCAGCCGCGCCACGCAGAGGACCACCGGGGCGGCGGCCGGCACCCCGGTGGTGCCGGCCGGCCGGAAGACCGACGGGTCGACCCCCGGTACCAGGCGCACCAGCCGGGCGTCAGGCCCGAGCGCGGGGGCGATCCGGGTGCGGGTGTAGGCCCCGAGGAAGGTCACCGCGTCCGTGCTGCGGCCGATCCGGCGCAACAGGCCGCGGGCGCCCGGGGTGCGGGCCCACCAGATCTCGTGTCCGTGCGTGGTGGCGACCGTGCGGCGGATGCCGGGCGCCAGCCGCCGCAGGCCGGGCGTCATCGCGGCGAGCGGGGCGGCGGCGCCGAACCAGACCCGGTCGCAGCCGTGCGCGCGGGCTATCGCGGCGGCCCGGCGGGTGGCCCGCGTGGTCGGCAGCAGGGTGCGGGCGCGGTCGCGGATCACCGGGTAGGGGAGAGCGGCGTCGTGGCGCTCCGCGCCGGGTTCGGCCGAGGTGTAGACCACGACGTCGTGGTCGGGGACGCGGTCGGCCATGGCCCGGACGAAGGTTTCGATGCCGCCCTGGCGCGGTGGGAAGTCGTTGGTGACGACGAGGGTGGTGCCCATGGCAGGCCTTTCGGAGCGGAGAGCGGAACGGAGGACGAGAGAACGGAGGACGAGAGAACGGAGACCGGAACGGAGGACGAGAGGGGGAGCAGGACGAGGACGAGCGGCAGCGCGAGGTAGCCGAACCGCCCGGCGGGTGCCAGCAGGAAGGCCGCGGTCAGCCCGAGGGCCAGCCGGTGCGCCGCCGCGGCCGCGGTGCGGGGCGGTTGGGCGACCAGCGACGCCCCGACGGCGAGCCCGGCGAGCAGCAGCAGGCCGACGGCGGCGTACCAGCCGGGCGGGCCGAGATCGGCGAGCAGCCGTCCGGGCAGCGGGCTGGCGGCCGGGGTGGGCAGCCGGCCGCGCCCGGTGGGGAAGGCGAACACCTGCTCCACCAGCGGCCCGGGCGCGCGCAGCGCCACCGGCAGTACGGCCACCGCCGCCGCGCCCACCGCGACGGCCGCCCCGCGCAGCGCCGCGCGCCGTCCGGCCGTGGCCGCCAGCAGGGCGGTCACCACGGCGAGTGCGGGCCAGGCCGTCCACTTCAGCGAGCAGGCGGCGGCCAGCGCCAACCCGGCCGCCACCGGCCGCCGTTCGGCGGCGTGGACCAGGGCGAGCCAGCAGAGGCCGATGAGCGGCAGGTCGACCCCGCTGACACAGAGCGGCAGCGCGACCACCGGCGAGACGGTGAGCGCGGCGGCGCCGAGCCGGCGCCCGGCGGGCACCGTCCGCAGCACGCAGACCAGGAACACCGCCGCACACCAGAGCCGGGCGTCGCCCAGCGGTGACCCGCCCAGCGGCGTGTTGCCCAGCAGCGCCCGGGGCAGGCCCAGCAGGGCCATGCCGGGAAGGTACGGGGTGTACTGGGCGACGGACGCCGGCTCGGCCAGGTACGGCGTGCCGGTCTGCAGCAGCAGCGACCCGGAGCGCTCGATCACCCCGACCTCGCTCTGCCCCCGCCCGTCCAGCACCAGCACGAGCAGCGGCACCAGCACCGCCCCGACGGCGGCGACCGCCACCGACACCTCACGCCCGCGCCGCCGCACCAGCGCCATGGCGAGTGCCGCCGACAGGTACCCGCAGGCCGCGAAGGTCCCCCAACTCCGGTGCGGCCCGAGCCCGGACAGCACCGGAAACGCCCCCGCCCACCCGGCCGCCACCAGCCACCCGCCGCACCACCACCACGCCCGTTTCGTCACCCCTTCATTGCATCGCCGCAGCTCGGCGGGGTCATCATGGCCAGGTCGAGTCCTGTGGTCGGGTTTCCCCCACCTCCGCCAGGACGGCCGCGGCCGCGGTGGCGAGGGTCGGGGAGGGCCGCGGAGGGGCCTCGGGGCGCGGCGGGGACGGGACCGCTCCTGCGCTGACGTTCGGTGGCCGGTGGATTACTGATCGTCCCCGGCCCACCGCTATCCTCGCCCTGTGGTGAGGTCGTGGGATGCGGCGGTGGAGCGGGCACAGGACCGGCTGGCGGCGGGGCCGCGGCTGCGGGCGGCCGGTCCGGGGGAGGAACGGCGGTTCGCCCTCTGGGACTTGGCGTCCCTGGTGGAGGGCGAGCTGGGTGAGCGGGTGGACCCGGACGGGCTGGCGCCGCCGGTGGAGCGCGGGTGGCGGGAGCGGCTGGGGGAGAGCGGGCGGGAGTGGCCGGGCGGGGAGCTGTACCGGCGGCGCTACTGGATCCAGGACGACGCGGGCGCGGTGGCGGGCACCGTCGCGGTGGACAACTGGACCAAGGGCCCGAGCCAGCTCGCCGTCTCCTCCCTCTACGTGACGCCGGCCGCGCGCGGCCGGGGCCTGGCCGCCGCCGCGCTGGACGAGGTGTACGCGGCGGCCACCGCCGAGGGCCTGCCGGGGTTCCGGCTGGAGGCGCACTGGACCTGGCAGCCGGCGGTCCGCTACTACCTGCGCCGGGGGCTGTGGGTGGTGGGCTGGAAGCATGCGCTGTCCTTCGCCCGGATGCCCCAGCTCCCCGTGCACCGGGTGCGGGAGGAGGACGGCCGGCTGCTCCTGCTGGTCGCCGACCGGCTGCGCGGCTGGGTGCCGATACTGGCCGCCGGGCAGGAGGGCCGCTGGCTGCGGCTGGACGAGACGGCGGACTACCGGGGCTGCGACGGCTGGGTGCACGAGTACGCCCGCTCCACGCTGGCCCTGTGCCTGGCGCTGGCCGGCCGCCCGCTGGTGCGCGGCCCGCAGTGGTGGGCGGAGGCGTGGCGCTGGTCGGACGCGGGGGAGCCGGAGGGTCTGGCGTACCGGATCGAGGAGTTCGAGCGGGCGGCCCGGAAGGCGGGCCGGCCGATGGTGAGCCCGTACCGCCCGGCGTCGCCGCCGCAGTCCGGGCCGCCGCAGTCCGGACCGTCGCGCTCCGAGCCGTCGCAGTCCGAGTCGTCTCGGTCGGGGCTGCCGGAGCAGGCTCCGCCGGCATTCCCGCAGCTGGCAGACTCGGGGGATGGCTGAGATCGAGATCGACGGCGCCCCTGCCGACCCGGCGCGGCTGGCCGCGCTGGGGCTGCTCAACTACGGGCACTTCACCACCCTGCGGGCGGAGGAGGGCCGGGTGCGCGGTCTGGCGCTGCACCTGGACCGGCTGGTCCGGGACTGCCGGGTGCTGTTCGGCGCCGAGCTGGACCGGGCGGCGGTGCGGGAGCGGATCGGCGCGGTGCTGCCCACCGACGGCGCGCCGGTGACCGTCCGGGTCACCGTGTACGACCCGGAGCTCGGCCTGGAGCGCCCCGCGGCCCCGGCCGCACCCGCCCTGCTGGTGACCACCCGCCCGGCCACGGCCGCCGCGCCCACCCCACTGCGGGTCCGCACCGCGGCGTACCGGCGGGAGCTGCCGGAGGTGAAGCACGTCGGCCTGTTCGGTTTGGTGCACCACCGCCGCTTGGCGCAACTGGCGGGCTTCGACGACGTGTTGCTGGTCGACGAGGACGGCCTGGTGGTCGAGGGCGCGACCTGGAACGTGGGCTTCCTGGCCGAGGAGAAGCTGGTCTGGCCGCAGGGGCCGAGCCTGCCGGGTGTGACCGAGGCCCTGCTGTCCGGCGCGTACCGGGGTCCGCAGTCCCGCGAGCCGCTGGCCGCCGACGGGCTGGACCGCTTCACCGCCGCCTTCGCGGTGAACGCGGGTGTCGGGGTGTGTCCGCTGGCGGCCGTGGACGGCACCGCCTTCGACCCCGCCCACCCGGTGCTCGCCGAGCTGCGCGCCGTCTACCTGGGGGTTCCCGCCGAACCGGTGGGGGGATAACCCCACCTCCGGTCCGCCGGTGGCCTGCATGGTTCGCGGAGTCCGTCCTCCCTAGGTTGGAGCACGTTGACGACGAGCGACGCTACGACGCGGAACCGAAGGAAGGCCCACCCATGGCACGCCGCCAAGACCGCCGCAGGACCGACGAGTTCGGGACGGACCAGTACGGCACCGATGGGTACGCCCCCGCCGGCCCCGCCGCCCACGCCGCCCCCGTGTACGGCACCCCCTACGGCACCGCCCCGCAGGCGGCCCCCGCGATCGAGCTGCGCGGGGTGCGCCGCACCTACGGGCGCGGCGAGGCGACGGTGCAGGCGCTGCGCGGGATCGACCTGGCGCTGGCCCACGGCAGCTTCACCGCGGTGATGGGCCCGTCCGGCTCCGGCAAGTCCACCTTCCTCCAGTGCGCGGCGGGCCTGGACCGCCCGGACTCCGGGCAGGTCCGGCTCGGCGGCGAGGACATCACCGCGCTGAGCGAGAACCGGCTCACCAAGCTGCGCCGCAGCCGGATCGGCTTCGTCTTCCAGTCCTTCAACCTGCTGCCCTCGCTGACCGTCGAGCAGAACGTGCTGCTCCCGCAGCGGCTCGCCGGGGAGCGCCAGGACCGCGCCCGGGCGCGGGAGCTGCTGGGCCGGGTGGGTCTCGGCGAGCACGCCCGGCGCCGGCCCGGCCAGCTCTCCGGCGGCCAGCAGCAACGGGTGGCGATCGCCCGCGCGCTGATCACCCGCCCGGACGTGGTGTTCGCCGACGAGCCGACCGGCGCCCTGGACACCCGGACCGCGCACGAGGTGCTCGCCCTGCTGCGCCAGGCCGTGGACGCGCTCGGCGCGACCGTGGTGATGGTGACCCACGACCCGGTGGCCGCCTCCTTCGCCGACCGGGTGCTGTTCCTGGCCGGCGGCGAGATCGTCGACGACCTGCCGCACCCGAGCCCGCAGACCGTCGCGGACCGGATGGTCGCGCTGACCGCCCGCCCGGTGGGAGTGGCCGCGTGACGAACGGACTCGCGCGCTCCTCGGTGCGCTTTCGGCCCGCGTCCTTCGCGGGCACCCTGGTCGCCCTGCTGCTGGGCGCCGTCGTGGTGGTGGCCTGCGGCGTGCTGCTGCAGACCGGTCTGACCGCGAGCCTGAAGCCCGCCCGGTACGCGGACGCCCCGGTGGTGGTCGCGGCCGAGCAGGCGGTGAAGATCCAGAAGAAGGTCGGCCAGGACACCGAGACCGTGGAGCAGGCCACCCCGGAGCGGGCCCGGACGGACGCCGCGCTGGTCGGCCGGCTGGCCGCGCTGCCCGGGGTCACGGCCGCCCGCCCGGACACCGCCTTCCCGCTGCCCGCCACCGGCCCGGCGCCGGCCCTGACCGGCCGGGGCTTCGCCGCGCTCGGCATCGCCGGGCCGGGCGACACCCTGGTCGAGGGCCGCGCGCCCGGCGCGAACGAGGTGGTGCTGGACGCCGACACGGCGCGCGCCGCCCACCTCGCCCCCGGCGCGCGCCTCACGCTCACCGCGCCCGGCGGCACCGCGGACTACCGGGTCTCCGGCCTGGCCGCCGCCCAGCAGGCCGGGCCCACCGCCTGGTTCGCCGACGCCACCGCCGACCGCCTCTCCGGCCACCCGGGCCGGATCGACGCCGTCGCCGTCCAGCCCCGCGCGGGCGTGAGCACCGCCGCGCTCGCCGCACAGGTCCGCCAGGCCGTCGGCGGCGACGCCAGGACCTTCACCGGCGACGACCGGGGCGCCGTCGAGCACCCCGCCCTCGGCGGCGCCCGCAGCCTGCTGATGGCCCTCGGCGGCACCTTCGGCGGCTACGCCACCATGACCGCGGTCTTCGTGGTGATGAGCACCGTCGCCCTCGCCACCGGCCAGCGCGCCCGCGAGTTCGCCCTGCTGCGCGCCGTCGGCGCCACCCCGCGCCAGATCCGCCGCACCATCGCCGCCGAGGCGATGCTGGTCGCGCCGCTCGCCGCGGCGCTCGGCATCCTGCCCGGACTCGCCCTCGCCCGCTGGTGGTTCGGCCAGCTGGTCGAGCGCGGCGCCGTCCCCGCGGACGTCCGCCTGGACATCGGCCCGCTGCCGATGCTCGTCGCCGTCCTCGCCTGCACCCTCGCCGCGCTGACCGCCGGCTTCCTGGCCTCCCGCCGGCCGTCCCGGATGCGGGCCGCCCAGGCGCTCGGCGAGGCCTCCGTCGAACCGCCCCGCCCGGGCCGGGTGCGCACCGTCCTCGGGCTGGTCTTCGCCGCCGGCGGCGCCGCGGCCGCCGCCGTCGCCAACTCCCTGGACGGCGCCCAGGCCGCCCAGACCGCGCTCGGCGTGGTGATGTGCCTGATGATGGCCGTCGCCCTGCTCGGCCCCTGGCTGGCCCGGGCCGCCGCCGTGATCCTCGGCGCCCCGCTGCGGGCCGGCGGCGCCCCCGGCTCGCTGGCCGCCGACAACACCCGCGCCAACGCCCGCCGGCTGGCCTCCGCGATCACCCCGATCGTCCTGGTCACCGCCTTCTGCGGCACCCTGCTGATCCTGCAGAGCACCGTGCGCCACACCGCCGGCGAGAACGTCCGGGCCGGCGTCACCGCCGACCACGTGGTCGGCGCCACCGGCCCCGGCCTGCCCGCCGGGACGGCCGGGCGGGCGGCCCTGGTGCCCGGCGTGGACACCGCCGTCGGCGTGCTGCGCACCGGCGTCGTCTACGAGAACGGCGGCCAGCTGGGCTCCGCCCCCGTGCTCGGCGTCGACGGCGACCCGGCGCGGCTGCCGAAGGTGCTCGACCTGGGCGTGCGCAGCGGCTCGCTCGCCGACCTCGGCCGCGCCCCCGACACCATCGCGCTGAGCGCCACCCTGGCCGACGCGCTCGGCGCCGGGGTCGGCGACCGGGTCCCGCTCCGGCTCGGCGACGGCACCGCCGTCCGGCCCGCCGTGGTCGCGGTGTACGACCGCGGGCTCGGCGTCGGCCAGGCGCTGCTGCCCCGGGCCGCGGTGGCCGCGCACGTCACCGCCGGGTACGACAGCCAGGTGCTGGTCGCCGACGCGCCGGGCGCCGATCCCGCGGCGGTGGCCGCCGGGCTGGGCACGCTGGCCGGGGCCGCGGTGACCGACCGGGCCGGGTTCGTCGCCCAGTCCGACAAGGACCTGGAGCTCAGCGGCTGGGCCAACACCGTGATGGCCGCCGTGCTCGGCGGGTTCGCCGCCGTCAGCGCCGCCAACACCCTGGTGATGACGGTGCTGGACCGGCGCCGCGAGGTCGCGCTGCTGCGCCTGGCCGGCACCACCCGGCGCCAGGTGCGCGGCATGATGCGCTGGGAGGCGCTGCTGGTGGCCTCGACCGGGCTGGCGGTCGGCGCGGCCATCGCCGGGATCACC
Organism: Kitasatospora sp. NPDC127067; assembly: GCF_042724755.1. Lineage (NCBI taxonomy): Bacteria > Bacillati > Actinomycetota > Actinomycetes > Kitasatosporales > Streptomycetaceae > Kitasatospora > Kitasatospora sp. NPDC127067. The sequence continues at coordinate 50,753 of NZ_JBHXEM010000028.1, forward strand.
CTGGTGCCGGTAGCCCGGGGCGTGGCCGGCTCCGCCCCGTACGTGCCGCCGATGCTCGCCCTGCCGCTGGCCGCCGGAGCCGTGCTGCTCTGCCTCGCGGCGACCGGGATGCCGGTCCGGGCGCTGCTGCGGACCCGGCCGGCGGCGCTGGGCGCGGTGCGCCAGTAGCGGGGCCGGGGCGGGAAGGGGGTGCCCTTGAGGACGACTCAAGGGCACCCCCTTCCTTCGGGTGGGAACGACGGCCCGAGCGGGGGGTTCATGGGAAGCACATGACCTTCCAATGACCTTGACAAGGGCTGATCGTGATGTCGTATCAGCTACGCTCGCGCCCGCCCCGCCAGACCGTCGACGCAGAGAGTAGCCCGACATGAGCAGTCCTCCCGCGGCCCCCGCGGCCCCCGCGCCCCGCTGGCCGCTGATCCTGCTGCGCGCCTCCACCACCCTGCTGGCCCTGCTGTCACTGCTCCAGGTCATGCTGGCCGGCAGCTTCCTGAACGGCACCTACGACTCCCTGAAGGACCACGAGGGCAACGCGATGATGCTGGCCACCGTGGTGGTGATCCAGCTCGCGGTGGCCGTCGCCGTCCGGTGGCCCGGTCGGGGCCCGCTCTGGCCGCTGTGGACCACCCTCCTGCTCACCGTCGCCGTCGTCGGCCAGATCACGGCCGGCTACGCCCGGGCGCTCGGCGTGCACGTCACGCTCGGCGTCCTGCTGGTCAGCGGCGTGCTCTTCGGCCTGGTCGGCGCCTGGCGGCTGCCGCTGCCCGCCGGGCACGCCCCGGCCGTCGGCGGTCCCGACGGCACCGGACGGCTGCCGCGCCCCGGCGGACCGGTGGAGGTGTCCCGGTGAACCGGCGCCGGTTCCTGGGCGTCGGCGCCTCCGTCCTCGGCGCGGGCGCCCTGGCCGCCGTCGCCGTCCCCTCCGCAGCCCGGCTGCTCGCCGAGGGCCGTCCCGGGCAACTGCTGAGCAGCGAACTCGACCTGCCGGAGGCCTTCCGGGCCGCGCTGCCGGTGCCGCCCGTGCTGCAGCCGGTGCGCAGCGACGCGACGAGCGACTACTACGAGATCACCCAGCAGGTCGCCCGGCTGGAGATCCTGCCCGGGGTACGGACCGAGGCCTGGACGTACGGGGGCTGCTTCCCCGGGCCGACCGTGGTCACCCGCGCCGGGCGGGCGGCGGTGGTCAAGCACCGCAACGAGCTGCCGGTGCCCTCGGTGACCCACCTGCACGGCGGACACACCCCGGCGGACAGCGACGGCTACCCGGTCGACCTGCTGCTGCCGGTCGGGTCCTCGGCGGACGCCACGTCCGGCGCCTCCGGCACGGCCGGAATGGCGGGCATGGCGGGCATGGCCGGCATGGCGGGGATGGCGGGGATGGCCGGGACGGACCACCCGGCGGCCCGCACCGCCGTCGGCGAGCGCACGTACACCTATCCCGGCAAGCAGCGCGCCGCCACCCTCTGGTACCACGACCACCGGATGGGCTTCACCGGCCCCGGCGTCTGGCGCGGACTGGCCGGCTTCCACCTCGTGCACGACGACGAGGAGGCCGCGCTGCCGCTGCCGCGCGGTGAACGGGACCTGCCGCTGATGATCGCCGACCGCTCCTTCGCCGCCGACGGCTCCTTCCGCTACCCCGCCGTCGACCCGAAGCTCGCCGAGCCGGGCGTCACCGACGCCTACGCCAACGGCGTGCTCGGCGACGTCATCCTGGTCAACGGCGCGCCCTGGCCCCGGCTGGACGTCGACCGGGCGCACTACCGGCTGCGGCTGCTCAACGCCTCCAACGCCCGGCTCTACCGGCTCGAACTCGACCCGCAGCCCGACGACGGCGGCGCCCTGGTCCAGATCGGCTCCGACGGCGGCCTGCTCGCCGCCCCGGTCCGGCACGACGGCATCGAGATCGCCCCCGCCGAACGCTTCGACGTCGTGGTCGACTTCTCCCGCTACGCGCCCGGCACCCGGGTCCGGCTGGTCAACCGCTTCGGCAGCGGCCGGACGGCCGAGGTGATGCGCTTCGACGTCACCGCGAAGCAGCCTGCCGACGACGCGACGGTGCCCGACCGGCTCGCCACCGTCGAGGCCCTGGACGCCTCCGCGGCCGTCACCACCCGCGACTTCACCTTCCGGCGCAGCCGCGGCGACGGCTGGACCATCAACGGCCGCCCGTACACCCCCGGCCGGAGCATCGCCACGCCCGCCCTCGGCGCGGTCGAGCTCTGGCGCTTCTCCACCGACCTGCACCACCCGGTGCACGTCCACCTGGACCACTTCCAGGTGATCGGCCGCAACGGCGCGGACCCGGGCCCGTACGACGCGGGGTGGAAGGACACCGTGGACCTGCGTCCGGCCGAGGCGGTGGAGGTGCTCGTGCGCTTCAGCGACTACGCGGGGGCGTACATGCTGCACTGCCACAACCTGGAGCACGAGGACATGGCGATGATGGCGGACTTCACGGTGCGCTGAGGAGCGGGCCACCCGGACGGCGCAGTGCCGGAGGGCGTGCGCTGCGCCCTCCGGCACTCCTGCCCTAGCGTCGCGGGAAGAGGACCCGCCGACGGACGGAGCCGCCGCCATGACCACCCCCGCCGAACGCCGCCGCCGCGGCCGGGCCGCCCGGGAGCGGATCTCCCGCTCCGCCCACGGCCGGTGGATCCCCGCCGCCGACCGGCCCGACCCGCTCGACGTGCTGGAACGGCAGTGCGAGGACCGGATCACCCGGCTGCTGCCGATCCGCCGCGGCCGGATGGCGGCGAGCCCCTTCGCCTACCTGCGCGGCGCCGCCGCCGTCCTGGCGGCCGACCTCGGCGCCCTCCCCGAGACCGGCCTCACCGTCCAACTCTGCGGCGACGCCCACCTGTTGAACTTCGGCCTGTACGCCTCGCCGGAACGCGCACTGCTCTTCGACGTCAACGACTTCGACGAGACCCACCCCGGCCCCTTCGAATGGGACGTCAAACGGCTCGCCGCCAGCGTCGCCGTCGCCGCCCGCGACAACGGCCAGGACGAGCAGCGGGCGCGCCGGGCCGCGCTCACCGCCGTCCGGGGGTACGCGGACGCCATGCGGCGACTGGCCGGGAAGGGCGAACTCGACGTCTGGTACGCCCGCGTGGACACCGCCGACCTCCCGGCACTGCTGGGCAAGCCGGGACAGCGCAAGCAACTGGAGTCCGGCCTCGCCCACGCCCGCAGCCGCACCAGCCTGCAGGCCTTCGGCAAACTCACCGAGGAACGGGACGGGCGGCGCCGGATCATCAGCGCACCGCCGCTGATCGAACCGCTGAAACGGACCGAACTGCGCGCCGTCGGCCAGGTGTTCAGCGACTACCGGTCGACCCTCCCGGAGTCCCGCCGGGTGCTGCTGGACCGCTTCCGCTTCGTCGACGCGGCGACCAAGGTGGTCGGCGTGGGCAGCGTCGGCACCCGCTGCTACATCCTGCTGCTGGAAGGCCGGGACGGCCGCGACCCGCTGTTCCTCCAGCTCAAGGAGGCCGGCCGGTCGGTGCTGGAGGAACACCTGCCGCCGCTGCGGGTGGACGCCGAGGTGTCCGCCCACCACGGCGGCCGCCGGGTCGTCACCGGACAGCACCTGATGCAGGCCGCCAGCGACATCTTCCTCGGCTGGACCACCGGCCCCGGCGGGCGCCACTACTACGGCCGCCAGCTGCGCGACATGAAGGGCTCGACGGAGATCGCCGACCTCACCCCCTCCGGCCTGCGCGCCTACGCCGAGCTCTGCGGCCGCACCCTCGCCCGCGCCCACGCCCGCACCGGCGACCGCCTGGCCATCGCCGGCTACCTCGGCAGCGCGGACACCTTCGCCGAGGCCGTCGCCGACTTCGCCCTCCGCTACGCGGACCGCACGAAGGCCGACCACGGCGAGCTGGTGGCGGCGATCGCGGACGGGCGGCTGGCGGCGGTGTCCGGGGTATGAGCCGGGCGCTTTGAGGCGGGTGCCTTGGGGCGGGCGCTTTGAGGCGGGGGGTGTGAACCGGACGGTGCGTGCGGAGCGGCTTCACCAACATCCCGTCGGTGACGAGGTCTTCGAACTCCTCGACTCCCGGCTCAACCGACCCTCCGACGCGCTGCCGCCACCAGCAGCGCGGCGGCGACCAGCAGGCCGCCCGCGTAGAACGGGCCGAGCCGGCCGGCCGCCGTGCCGAGGGAGGCGGCGGCCAGCAGCGGGCCGGCGGTGGCGCCGAGGTTGAGGGCGGCGGTCGCACAGGCGCCGGCCAGGGAGGGGGCCCCGGCCGCCTCGTACAACACCCGGGTGATCAGCGTGCCGCCGACCGCGAAGGACAGCGCGCCCAGCAGGAACACCAGCGGCAGCAGCGCGCCCGGTGCCCCGGCCAGAACGGCGAGCGCGGGCCAGCCCGCCAGCAGCAGCGGGCCGCCGACCGCGAGGACCGGACCGGAATGCCGGTCCGCGAGCCGCCCCGCGACGGTGACCCCGGTGAACGAGCCGGCGCCGAACAGGACCAGCGTGGCCGGCACCCACAGTTCGCCCAACCCGGCGGGTCCGGTCACCACGGGGGCGAGGAAGGTGAACCCGCCGAAGGTCGCCGCGTTCACCAGCCCGGCGAGCAGCATCGCGCGGAGAAGTCCTGGGCGGCGCAGCTCGGCGAGTTCCGCCCGCAGGGCCGTCGTCGCGGACCGGTCGGCGCGAGCGGCGACGGACGGCAGACCCCTGGCGATGCCGACGGCGGCCGGCAGGCAGAGCAGCGCGACCGCCCAGAACGCGGCCCGCCACCCGAACACCGCGCCCAGCACCGCCCCGCCCGGGACACCGGCCACCGTCGCCACCGTCGTCCCCGACAGCAGCACGGCGAGCGCCCGCCCCTTGCGGTCCGCCGGAACCAGCGCGGCGGCGGTGGTCAGCGCCACGGCCAGGAACCCGGCGTTGGCGAGCGCGGCCACCACCCGAGTGGCCAGCAGCACCGGGAAGCTCGCGGTGACCGCCCCGACCGCGTGCGCCGCCGCGAACGCCAGGACGAACCCGAGCAGGCTGCCGCGCCCCGGCCGGCTGCGGACGAGTACGGCCATCAGCGGCGCGCCGACCGCCATCCCGACCGCGAAGGCCGAGGTCAGCCCGCCGGCCGTGCCGACGGTGACGCCGAGGTCGGCGGCGAGGCCGGGCAGCAGCCCGGCGAGCATGAACTCCGAAGTGCCCATGGCGAACACGGCCAGGGCGAGCAGATAGAGCGGAAGGGGCATCGAGAGGCTCCGAAGTGGGGGAACGAGAAGGACGGACGTCTCGTCACCGCACGCTCAACCCCCGGGCGGCGCGGACGTGGCGCTCGCTCGGACCTCGGTGGTTCAGTGCTTCCGGGTTTCAGGGGGCTGACGGCGCGTGACCGAAAGCCCCCACCCTGGATGCCTCAGGGCTCGACATGCCCGGCAGGCTACCCGACCCTCCGCCGTCGAAGCATCCGGTTTTCCAGGTGGACGGGCCCGGTCCGCGGTCGTCCGCCTGCGCCGGGATCGTCACGCCGTCCAAGGTGCCCCGCAAGGGGGTTCGATGAATCGTGTGAGAATCGGCGGGGTCCTGGCCGCGACGGCCCTGTTGCCGCTGGCCGTGGGCGCGGTGGGGCGGTTGGAGTCCCGCAGTGGCGGACGGGCCGTGGTGGCCGACGCCCTGAACCGGCCGGTGCTGCTGGTCGGCGCGGCCGGCGTCCTGCTCCTGGCCGCGCGCCTGGTCCGCGGCCGTCGGGACACGGTCGGCGGGGTGGTGACGGCGGTCGGGGTCCTCGGGCTGCTGTTCGCGGTGGGCGCATCCGTCCTCGGCTCGTTCCAGGAGCCGGTCCGATCGGGCACCCGCACGAGTTCCCCGGGCCGGACGGACCACGTCCTGACCGTGGTCAACCGCGGCTACTCGGAGCAGGAGAGCAACACCTTCCACATCGCGCTGGAGACCGGCACCGGCCTCTCGGCCCGCCGCTGGCACGTCCTCACCGTCCAACAGGCGTTCCCGGGGCAGGGCGAGTTCGTCTCGGCGCAGTGGTCCGACGCCGGCCACGTCCGCATCACCACCGACGCCGGCTACCGTGTCTTCACCGTCGACCCCGCCACCGGCGAACCGACCCTCACCGAGAGCGCCGGCAAGGTGCGGACCGTCTAGGTTCCCGGCCGGACACGGGGATCGAGGAGGGGCCCGCACCCTCCTTGAGCCTGGTGCGAGGCACGAGGCTCCCGGCGAAGGGGCCGGCGGCCACGATGCGCGGCTCGACCACCGCCGGGGGAACAGGGCGCCGGACAAGCTTTCGGCCGGGCCGGGAGGCCACCTCTAGGATGCCGGGAAACCGAAGAGGGGGTTCGATGACGAACCGTGGGAGAGCCGGCGGCATCGTGGCCGCCACCGCGCTGCTGCTGCCGCCGGCGCTGTGGGCGGTGGGGCGCATGGAGTCGGGCGACGGCGGGCGGGCGGTGCTGGCCGACGTCCTGAACCGGCCGTGGGCGATGCTCGGTCTGGCCGCCGTCCTGCTGCTGGTCGCGGTCGTGGTCCGCGGCCGGTGGGACGTCGTCGGCGGGCTGGCGGCGGCGTTCGCGGTGTTCGGGCTGCTGCTGACGGGTGGCGGCCATGTCCTCCAGACGTTCGGCCCGAAGGTCCACGGGGTGAGCCGCACCGCCTCCCCGGAGCGGGCGGACCACGTCCTGACGGTGGCCCACCACGACGACCCGGAGGGCTACAACGGCCGCTACTTCGTCCGGCTGGAGACCGGCACCGGCCTGTCGACCCGCCGCTGGGACGTGCTCGCCCTCCACACGGGCGGCTTCCGGGGCGAGGGGGAGTTCGTCTCGGCGGAGTGGGCCGGGTCCGGCCGGGTCCGCGTCAACACCGACGCCGGCTACCGCGTCTTCACCGTCGACCCGGGCTCCGGCGAACCGACCCTCACCGAGAGCGTCGGCGAGCTGAAGTCCCTCGTCCAGAGGGCCTGAGCCCGGGCGACGGGGGCGTTCGCCGCCGAGGAGCCGGTGCTGCGGGTGCTGTGCCCGTGGGAGCCCCTGCCGCGTGCTGCTGGAGACGGCGGCCGTGGCGGCGGCCGTGGCCTTCGTGGAGGGGCGGGTGCGGGCGCACCGGGTCTGAACTGCGGGATCGTCCGCGGGGATTGTCAGTGGGGTGTGCAAGGGTGACGTCATGCTGGCGATCGCGGTGCAGACGAACGAGACGCGGCACCTGAGGGTGTCGGCGGACGAACTGGCGGGGATGGTCCGGCGCATCGGTGCGCCGGACGACCGCTTCCTCGTCGTGGAGCGGATACCGGACCTGCCGGACGTGTACGTGCAGGTGTGGCACGCCGACGGGGAGGAGTACACGCTGGAGCACCGGGACGGCTCCGCCGAGCGGCACTTCGAGGTGCGGCTGGACGGGCCCGAGCCGGTGGTCGAGGCGATGACGGGCTGGGCGCGCGGTGCGGCGGGCTGGGACGAGGGCCTGGACTGGCGGCCGCTCGACCTGGGCCCGGCGCCGGAGCCGGTGCCGCCGATCGACCTGGAGGCGGGCGAGCGGAGGGAGTTGGAGGAGCGGCTGCGGCTGACGCTGGCCTGCGGCTACACCGACCGTGCCGGGCTCGCCGAACAGGCCGAGGAGCACCTGGTCGCGGGCGACCGCCGCCCGCTCTCGCGCCCGCAGGCCGAGCAACTCGCCGACCGGCTCTGGCTGGAGCGGGTCGGCGAGCAGAGCGGCTGGATCGGCGAGACCGATCCGGAGCGCCTGACCAGGGCCTTCGCCGCCCTGGAGGCGGGCGGCCTCACGGCCCGGGAGGACTTCGGCTGCTGCCGCTCCTGCGCGGACGCCGAGATCGCCGAGGCCGGCGCCCCCGAAGCGCGCGGCTTCGTCTGCTTCCACGCCCAGTGCACCGAGTCCGCCGCCGCCGGCCACGGCCTGTCCCTGCTGTACGGCGGCTTCGACGGCTCCCCGGCGACCACTGTCGCGGTCGGGAAGGAGGTGGTCGCCGCCCTGACGGAGGCCGGCCTGCCGACGGTCTGGAACGGCGACCCGTCCCACGCGATCGAGATACGCCCGCTGCTGTGGCGCCGCCGCCTGGGCGCGTGAGACCGGGGGTGCGGCAGCCGGTGGGTGGTCAGGTGCACCGGTGGGTGGTCAGGTGCGTCGGCGGGTCCAGCGCCAGTAGTTGGTGAGGCCGAGGCCGGCGCCGAGGAGGACGGCGCCGACGGGGACGAGGGGGAGCCACAGGGTGGCGACGGCCGCGCACTCGACGACCAGGCCGAGGGGGAGCAGCCAGCGGAACCAGGGTTCGCCGGGGAAGCGGCGGGCGTCCCAGACGGCGGCGGCGAGCATGGCCGCGGCGACCAGGACGCCGAGGACGGGGATGCCGTGGGGTGTCACGGTGAGTGCCAGGTGCATGTCCGTCAGCCTCTCCCGCCGGTGACCGGTGCCGCGGTCCGGCCCGTGGGACCGGACCGCGGCATCAGCCTCTCACGGCACCAGCACCCGCAGGGCGTCCTTGGCGACCGCGACGTCCACCGGGAGCGGGGCGATGAACTCCCCGTCGGCGTAGGCGGTGATGCCGGGGGACTCGATCCGCAGGGACTCGGTGCGCAGCGTGGTGACCTCCGGGTAGGTGATGTGGGTGCCCTTGAAGAGGGTCGGGAAGAAGCGGGCGATGCGCAGCCGGGGCATGGCGTCGACGAGGGTGAGGTCGAGCAGTCCGTCGTCGGGGAGGGCGGCGGGGCACATCAGCATGCCGCCGCCGTAGCTGCGGGTGTTGCCGACGGCGGCCAGGGTGAGGTCGCGTTCGATGACGGTGCCGTCGGCGAGGGTGATGCGGAACGGCAGCGGGCGCAGGTTGGCGAACTCGGCGAGGATGGCGAGGTTGTAGCGCATCCGGCCGCGCGGCCAGCGCAGCCGGTTGGCGCGGTCGCTGACCAGGGAGTCGAAGCCGGTGGCGAGGACGGAGCCGTACCAGCGGACGGCGCCGTCCGGGCCGGTGATCCGGCCGAGGTCGATGCCGCGGGTGCGTCCGGCGGCGATGACGTCGGCGGCGGCTTCGGGGGCGCCGAGCGGCAGGCCGTACTCGCGGGCGTGGTCGTTGCCGGTGCCGGCGGGTATCACGCCGAGCGGGACGGGGGTGCCGGCCAGGGCCTGGAGGGCGAGGTTGATCATGCCGTCGCCGCCGACGACGGCCACCGCGTCCACCCCGCCGGCCACCGCCTCGCGGGCGAGGCGGACGGCGTCCTCGGGGGAGCGCCCGGCGTGCGGTTCGACCTGGACGCCGAGGGCCCGCAGCCGGGCGGTGGCCCGGTGGGCGGCGGGTTCGGCATGGCCGGCGCCCGCCGCCGGGTTGGTGAGAACGGCGACCCTGCGGACGGTTCTCACCTCGTTCACGGGATCAACTTGCCCGGGTTGAGGATGCCCGCCGGGTCGAGTTCGGCCTTGACGGCGCGCAGGATGCGCACGCCGAGGTCGCCGATCTCCTCGGTCATCCAGGGCCGGTGGTCGGCGCCGACGGCGTGGTGGTGGCTGATGGTGCCGCCGGCGCCGAGGATGGCGTCCCCGGCGGCGCGCTTGGCGGCGCCCCAGCGGGTGAGCGGCTCCTCGCCGAGGGCGGCGACGACGGTGAAGTAGAGCGAGGCGCCGGTCGGGTAGACGTGCGAGATGTGGCAGAGCACGAGGGAGCCGGGCAGGGCGCCGGTGAGCGCCTCGGTGACGGCGGTGCGCAGGGCCGGCAGGCGGCTCCAGTTCGTCGCGGTCTCCAGGGTCTCGCACAGCGCGCCCGCGCTGAGCAGCGAGTCGCGCAGGTAGGGGGCGTTGAACCGGCCGTGCTCCCAGGCCCGGGCGGGGACCTCGCCGAGCGAGGTGGCGCCGGTGGCGAGCAGGGTGTCGCGGGTGAGCTGCAGGCGGGCGGCGACCTGGGCGGCGGTGCCCTCGAAGACGGTGACGGCCAGGCAGCCGGTGACCGCCGGGGCGCCGCCGATCTGCTCGGTCATGGCCAGGTTGATCATGGTCTCGGCCTCGTCGGAGAGCCGGATCACGGTCGGGCCGGTGCCCTGCTGCTCGACGGCGCGCAGCGCGGCGGTGCCGGTGGCGAAGTCGGGGAAGCTCCACGCCTCGTACGCCTTGACGGCGGGCAGCGGGTGGACGCGCAGCCGGACGGCGGTGATCACGCCGAGGGTGCCTTCGGAGCCGAGGAAGAGCTGGCGCAGGTCGGGGCCGGCGGCGGAGGCGGGGGCGCGGCCGAGGTCGAGGATCCCGGCGGGGGTGACGACGCGCAGTCCGCGCACCATCTCGTCGAAGCGTCCGTACCCGGCGGAGTCCTGGCCGGAGGAGCGGGTGGCCGCGAAGCCGCCGATGGTCGCGTAGCGGAAGCTCTGCGGGTAGTGGCCGAGTTCCCAGCCGCGTTCGGCGAGCAGTGCCTCCGCGGCCGGGCCGGTGAGGCCGGCGCCGAGGACGGCTTCGCCGGAGGTCTCGTCGAGGTCGAGCAACTGGTCGAAGCGGCGCAGGTCGAGGGAGACGACGGCGTCGAAGGCTCCGCGCTCGGGGTCGAGGCCGCCGACCACGCTGGTGCCGCCGCCGAACGGGACGACGGCGATGCGGCGTTCGGCGCACACCGCGAGGACGGCGGCGACCTCCTGCTCGCTGCCGGGCAGCACGACGGCGTCGGGGGCGTCCTGTGCCTCGCGGCTGCGGCGGCGCAGCAGGTCGGGGGTGGACTTGCCGCCGGCGCGCGGCAGCCGGTCGGCGTCGGCGGCGCTGACGTGGGCCTCGCCGACGGCGGTGGCGAGTGCCTTGAGGTCCTCGGCGGAGATCCGGGACGGGCGCAGGACGACCTCGTCGGCGCCGGGCCCGGGGGCGGCGTCGCCGGTGACGCCGAGGGCGGCGGCGAGCAGTCCCTTGATGTCGGCGGACAGTTCCTTGGCGAGGGCCGGGTCGCCCCAGGCGTCCCACTTCATCGGGGGGAGCGGAAGTGCGGCGCCGGCCGGTCCCGCTTGCGTCTCAGGTGCCATGCGTTACAGTTTCACACATCATGTCAAGTAGTAACGCCGAGCCTCAGACGCCGCCCCCGGCCCCCGGGGAGCGCAGCACCGACGACGCGATCCTGGACGCCGCCGCCGACCTGATCGTCCATCTCGGCGTGCGCCGGACCCAGTTGTCCGAGATCGCCCGCCGCGCCGGGGTCAGCCGCCCGACCGTCTACCGCCGCTGGCCGGACGTCCGGGCGGTGATCGGCGCGCTGCTCACCCGGGAGATCCTGACCACCCTGGAGGGCGCCGGGCTGGACGTCCACGACCGGGAGACCCTCGTCGAGCGGGTCGTGGAGATCGCCGTCCGGCTGCGCGACCACCCGGTGCTCGGTGCGCTGCTGCACTCCGACGACTCCGACCTGCTGCTCCAGTACGTCGTCGAGCGGCTCGGCGCCAGCCAGCGCGGCCTGCTGGAGGCGCTGCGCGCCGGCATCGAACACAGCCAGGCGCACGGCTCGATCCGGGCCGGCGAGCCGCTCGAACTGGCCGCCATGGTCCTGCTGATCGCCCAGTCCACAGTCCAGTCGCACCGCATGGTCGCCTCCCTGCTGCCCGAGGCGGCCTGGCGGCGCGAACTGGCCAGAGCACTGAACGGATACCTCGCGCCATGACCCCCACCGCAGGCCCGCACGCGGGCCCGTACGCGGGCACCGGCCGGCTCGACGCCGCCCGCCGCACGCTGGAACTCCAAGCGCTCGGCGACGACCCCCGGATCGACCTCCTGGTCGTCGGAGGCGGCGTCACCGGCGCCGGAGTGGCCCTGGACGCGGCCTCGCGCGGCCTGCGCACGGTACTCGTCGAGGCCCGCGACCTCGCCTTCGGAACGAGCCGCTGGAGCTCCAAGCTGGTGCACGGCGGCCTGCGCTACCTCGCCTCCGGGCAGATCAAGGTGGCCCGGGAGAGCGCCGTCGAGCGCGGCGTGCTGATGACCCGCACCGCCCCGCACCTGATCCGGGCGCTGCCCCAACTGGTGCCGCTGCTCCCCGACCTGCTGCGCCCGGGCCAGGCCGCACTGATCCGCACGGGCTTCCACGCCGGGGACGCGCTGCGCCTGACGGCCGGCACCCCGGGCGCGCTGCTGCCCCGGGTGCGCCGGATCGACGCCGACCGGACCCGCCGGCTGGTGCCGGGGGTGCGGACGGACGGGCTGCGCGGCTCGCTGGTCGCCCACGACGGCCAACTCGTGGACGACGCCCGGCTGGTGGTCGCGCTGGCCCGGACCGCCGCGCAGTACGGGGCGACCGTGCTGACCAGGGTGCGCGCCGAGCAGGTCGACGGCACCTCGGCCCGGCTGGTCGACACCCTGACCGGGCGGGAGCTGGCCCTCCGGGCCGGCGCGGTGGTCAACGCCACCGGCGTCTGGGCGGGCGAGGTGGACACCTCGATCAAGCTCCGGCCCAGCCGGGGCACCCACCTGCTGGTGGACGCGGCGGCGCTCGGCCACCCGACCGCGGCCCTCACCGTGCCGGTGCCCGGCTCCACCAGCCGGTTCGTCTTCGCCCTGCCGCAGCAGCTCGGCCGGGTCGCGATCGGCCTGACCGACGAGGACGCCCCGGGTCCGATCCCGGACGAGCCGCAGCCCACCGAGGCCGAGCGCTCGTTCCTCCTGGACACCGTCAACGCCGCCCTCGCCACCGCCCTGACCGGCGCGGACGTGCGCGGCGCGTACGCCGGTCTGCGTCCGCTGATCGACACCGGGGACGGCAGCACCGCCGACATCTCCCGCGAGCACGCGGTGCTGGAGAGCCCGTCCGGGGTGATCACCGTGGTCGGCGGCAAGCTCACCACCTACCGCAGGATGGCCGAGGACGCGGTGGACACCGCCGTCCGGCTGCGCGGCCTGCCCGCCCGCGCCTGCTGGACGGCCCGGCTGCCGCTGATCGGCGCCCCCGGCCACGGGGACAGCCGCCCGCTGCCCACCGGCGCGGGGGCCGTCGGCCAGGTGCCCGCCTCGCTGCTCGCCCGCCACGGCGGCGCTGCCCACGAGGTGCTGGCGGCAGGGGAGTTGACGCCGATCGCGGAGGGTCTGGACGTGACCCGCGCCGAGATCGCCCACGCCGTCAGCCACGAGGGCGCGCTGGACGCGGCCGACGTGCTCGACCGCCGCACCAGGATCGGGCTGGTCGCGCAGGACGCGGACCGGGCCCGGAAGGCGGTCGAGGAGATCGTGGCGGAGTGCCTCGCGGAGGTTCGGGGGGGCTGACGCGTCGGGCGGTCGGCGTATCGGCGGTCGGCGCTTCGGTCGGCGCGCCGGGCGATTCGCCCGGCGGCCGGCCGGCGCTTCGGGCCGAGGCCCGGGGGAGTGTCAGGCCGCGGCCCGGGGGAAGGGGGCGAGGTCCGGCTCCACCCAGGTGGTCCGGGCCTGCTCGGTCGCGAGCGTCCCCGGACGGTAGTGGCGGGCGAGCAGGTCCTTGTCGAGCAGGTCCGGGTGCAGGGCGGCGAACTGCTCGAAGCCCGTCGCGTCGTCGTCCGCGTGGAGGGCCACCAGCTCGACCCAGGCCCGGGTCATGGTGACGTGGAACTTCTGCGGCGCGCCGGCCTTGGTGGCGGTGCGCAGGATGCCCTCGCCGATCAGGTCGAGGGCGGCGGTGGCGCCGTGGCGGCGCACGGCGAGCCAGGTGAGCCGGACGTGCTGGCGGTGGCCGAAGCGCTCGGCGTCGGCCATCACCTCGCGCAGCAGCTCGTCGAAGGTGTCGGGGGTCGCGGGGGTGGTCATGCGCAGGCCTTCGTCGTCTGTGTGGGGCTCGTGGGGCGCGGCTCGTGGGAGTCCGGCTCGTGGAGGCGGCTCGTCCGGGCGGACCCTGGATCGTACGGTTTTCCGATATTCAGGGGCAAATCACCCGAACGGGGTGTTTCAGCGCGCCGTGCGCTCGGGCATCGGGTGCTCGGCGCCGGACAGCTCCAGGACGCAGGCGAGCGGGTGCTCGGCCCGGCCGGTGCGGTCGAGCCGGACCGCGAGCGGCTTCGGCGGCTCCTCGGCGACCTGGGCGGCGAGGGTCAGCGGGTAGACACCGTGCCCGTGGACGCGGTGGAAGGCGCACTCCTTGCCGTCGACCAGCAACTCGGTCTCGGTGATCCAGCCGGACCGGACGTTGACGGTCACCGAGTGCCCGCCCCGGTCGAGGTGGAAGCTGTACCGCTGGCGCATCGGGACCTCCGGCGACCGGGTCTGCGACGAGGGGAAACGGGGGAAGAGCCGACGAGGGGGAACGGGGGAAGGGCCCACGAGGGGAAATCCACTGCCAGTCTAGGGCGGGGGGTCGTTAGGGTGCTCGGCATGCGGAGCACAGCGGGCGGCCTGCGGCCGTACGGGCCGGACGAGGAGGTGGCCGAGGACGAGTACGTCCTCGGCCTGTACCGGGTGCCCGTCAAGGCGAGGACGGGACGCAAGGCCGGCCCGGCGCCGCAGCCCGGGCGCCTGGAGGCCTGGGCGGACGGCGGCGCGCTGCGGGCCGTCCTGCGCCGCCTGGGTGCGCGGACCCTGCCCACCCTCGCCCGCCACGAGCCCGACCTCGACTTCGCCGGCCGGATCCGGCAGCCGTCGACGGCCGCGCTGGTCCGGGAGATCGAGCAGGTGGACCTGGCCCGGCTTCCGGCCGCCGAGCGCGCGGTGCTGCGCCTGCTGTTGGACTGGGGCCGTCGGGCGACGGCCGAGAACGGCGCGCTGCGGATCGAGATCGACGCCGTGCAGTGACGGCGTGCCTTTACGGCGTGCAGTGACGCCGTGCAGTGACGCCGTGCAATGACGCCGTGCAATGGCGCCGCGACCTGCCCGGCGGCGGCTCCCGCGCGCGGTTCCCGTGCGCGACCCGGAGAAAATCCCGGGGCGGGCCCGCCTCCAGACGGATTCTCGTGATCTCTACAGTGTTGTAGATTCGTCCACAGGGAGAGATCCGAGGAGGGCATTGTGGGAGTTTCGCTGGCCAAGGGCGGCAACGTCTCGCTCAGCAAGGAGGCGCCCGGTCTGAGCGCCGTGATCGTCGGTCTCGGCTGGGACGTGCGCACCACCACCGGGGCCGACTACGACCTGGACGCCAGCGCGCTGCTGTGCAACGCGCTGGGCAAGGTGGTCTCGGACCAGCACTTCGTCTTCTTCAACAACCTCCGCAGCCCCGATGGTTCGGTCGAGCACAGCGGCGACAACCTGACCGGCGGCGGGGACGGGGACGACGAGCAGATCAAGGTCGACCTGGACCGCGTCCCGGTCGACGTGGCCAAGGTGGTCTTCCCGGTGTCGATCTACGACGCCGACGCCCGGCTGCAGAACTTCGGCCAGGTGCGCAACGCGTTCATCCGGATCGTCAACCAGGCCAACGGCCTGGAGATCGCGCGCTACGACCTGACCGAGGACGCCTCGACCGAGACCGCGATGGTCTTCGGCGAGCTGTACCGCAACGGCGTGGAGTGGAAGTTCCGTGCCATCGGCCAGGGCTACGCCTCCGGCCTGCGCGGCATCGCGACCGACTACGGCGTGAACGTCTGACCGTCGCCGCCGACGGCGTCGTCACCGGTGCCGTCCTCGCCACCATGGTGGACGTCACCACCGTCGACGTCGTCGACGTCCGTCCGCCCTGCGCGGGTTGACGTGGTTTCGGCGGTCGCCGCGAGCGCTCGGCCGGTACGGTCGAGCGCGTGGCCGCCGAAACCCCCGCCGCCGGTGAACTGGTGCTGCCACCAGGCGGCCATGCCCGGCTCGTCCATCCCCGACCAGTCCGGCGCCCCGGTGACCTGGGCCCGGCCGAGGGTGCGGCCCAGCTCCACCAACTCCCGCCCGGACGCAGTCCGTTCGCGGTCGTAGGCGGCCAGCAGGGCCGACCAGGAGCCGGCCTCGCGCCCCGCCAGTTCGAAGGCGTGGGCGTCCTGCATCGCCTTGACCGCGCCGCTGGTGTTGTGCGGGCGCACCACGGTGGCGGCGTCCCCGCCGATGAGCAGCCGGCCGGTCGTGCGGCGCGGGGCCGCCAGGTCGTAGATCGGCTGCAGGAAGGTCCGTTCGCGCGGGGTCAGGGTGACCAGGCCGGCCCAGTACGGCGGCAGGTACCGCTCGGCGAGCTGCCGCAGTTCGTCCAGCTGTCCGTCGAGGAGGCTGCCCGCCGGGATACTGGTCGGGCCGTCCAGCCGCAGCCAGGCGGGCGTGGGGGCGTAGAAGACCCAGTTCACCTGGGTGCGGCCGGGTTCGACCCCGGGGATGCGGTAGATCACCACCTGGCCGCCGGGGTAGCAGGCGGTGATGCACTGCTCCTCGGGCCAGGGCGCCGCGCCGCCGGGCAGCTCGGCGAGCAGGGCGGCGTCGTAGCTGCCGCGCCAGCACACGTACCCGGCGTAATCGGGTTCGGCCCGGGGGCAGACGGCCGCGCGGACCACCGAGCGGTAGCCGTCGGCGCCGATCACCAGGTCGTACGTCTCACGGCCGCCACCCGCTTCGGCCCAGGCGCCGTCGGGCCCGTTGCCGACGGCCGTCACGGTGGTGCCCAGCCGGAACTCGACCTGCCGGGGCGTCCGTTCGCGCAGCGCCTGCCAGAGCACGCCCCAGTGGTGGGAGTGGAAGGGGAAGGGCTGGGCCCAGAGCAGTCGACCGCAGCCGTCCGGTCCGTCGCCCTCGCCGGCCGCGCCCCGGGCGACCCAGCGGCGGACGGTGAGGCGGTGGCGGCGGGTGTCCGCGTCGAGGTGCCCGGTCCGGACCAGTTCGTCGAAGCGGTCGTTGTGGGTGCACAGCCCCACGCCGCGGTCCTCCAGCCGGCCGGGGCTGCGTTCCAGCACCACCACGCGTTCCGCGCCGAGCCGGGCGGCGGCGCCGGCGAACGCGCTTCCGGCGATGCTGCCCCCGACCACGGCCACCGAGCCACCCCGCACGGCCGCTCCTCTCCCGAGCTCGTGTCGTCCCCGCGGTGCCGCGGCGATGTCCGGGACGCCGTTGCGTCGCCCCCGCGATGTCCGGGACACGACGATACGCCGCCGACCGGGTTCCGGCGGCGTGTTCGAGCCATCCGGAGGGTCGTCCGGAGGGTCGTCCGGAGGGTCGTCCGGAGGGTCGTCCGGTGGGGTCCCGAGGCGTCCGGTCGGGCGCCTCCGGGGGTCGTCCGGAAGGGGGTCCGGAGGGTCCGTCCGGACGCTCCGCCCAGCCTTATGCAACTAGTTGCATACCCCGCCGCCCGTCCCCTACCCTGCGGTAACAACGACCCCCAGCCCGCGCCCCAGGAGACGTCGATGAGCGCCCACCCCGGCAGCAGCCGCTACCCGCACCTGCTCAGCCCGCTCGACCTCGGCTTCACCACCCTGCCCAACCGCGTGATCATGGGCTCCATGCACGTCGGCCTGGAGGAGGCCCCCGGCGGCTACGAGCGGATGGCCGCCTTCTACGCCGAACGGGCCCGAGGCGGCGTCGGCCTGATCGTCACCGGCGGCATCGCCCCCAACGAGGCCGGGCGCCCCTGGGAGGGCGGCGCGATGCTGACCACCGAGGAGGAGGCCGACAAACACCGGACCGTCACCGACGCGGTGCACGCCGCCGGCGGCAGGATCGCCCTCCAGATCCTCCACTTCGGCCGCTACGCCTACCACCCCGACCTCGTCGCCCCCAGCGCGATCCAGGCCCCGATCAGCCCCTTCACGCCCAACGCGCTCACCGCCGAACAGGTCGAGCAGACCATCGAGGACTTCGCCCGCTGCGCCGAACTCGCCCGCCGCGCCGGGTACGACGGCGTCGAGATCATGGGCTCCGAGGGCTACCTGATCAACGAGTTCGTCGTCGCCGCGACCAACCACCGCGAGGACGAGTGGGGCGGCCCGTACGAGCGGCGGATGCGCTTCCCGGTCGAGATCGTCCGCCGGGTCCGCGAACGGGTCGGCGAGGACTTCATCATCGTCTACCGCCTCTCCATGCTCGACCTGGTGCCCGGCGGCTCCACCCTGGACGAGGTCGTGCAGCTCGCCCAGGCCGTCGAGGCCGCCGGGGCGACCATCATCAACAGCGGCATCGGCTGGCACGAGGCCCGCATCCCCACCATCGCCACCTCGGTGCCGCGCGGCGCCTTCGCCTGGGTCACGAAGAAGGTGATGGGCAAGGTCGGCATCCCGCTGGTCACCACCAACCGCATCAACACCCCCGAGATCGCCGAGCGCCTGCTCGCCGAGGGCAGCGCCGACCTGGTCTCGATGGCCCGCCCGCTGCTCGCCGACGCCGACTTCGTCGCCAAGGCCCGGGACGACCGCGCCGAGGCCATCAACACCTGCATCGGCTGCAACCAGGCCTGCCTCGACCACACCTTCAACCTCCAGATCACCTCCTGCCTGGTCAACCCGCGCGCCTGCCACGAGACCGAACTCGTCCTCGGCCCCACCCGGTCGCGCAAGCGCATCGGCGTCGTCGGGGCCGGCCCGGCCGGCCTCGCTTTCGCCGTCTCCGCCGCCGAGCGCGGCCACGACGTCACCCTGTACGACGCCGCCGAGACGATCGGCGGACAGCTGAACATCGCCCGGCGCATCCCCGGCAAGGAGGAGTTCGACGAGACGCTGCGCTACTTCCGCACCCGGCTGGCCGAGTTGGCCGTCACCCTGCGGCTCGGCGCGACCGTCACCGCCGAACAGCTGGCCGAGCAGGGCCACGACGAGATCGTCCTCGCCACCGGCGTCACCCCGCGAACTCCCGCCGACATCCCCGGAATCGACCACCCCAGCGTGCTCGGCTACCTCGACGTGCTGCGCGACGGCGCGCCGGTCGGCGAGCGGGTCGCCATCCTCGGCGCGGGCGGCATCGGCTTCGACGTGGCCGAGTTCCTCACCGACCCGGGCGACGCGGCCAGCCTCAACCCGCCCGTGTTCCAGGCCAAGTGGGGCATCGACCCGGACTATCGCGAGCGCGGCGGCCTGCGCGCCCCGGAGCGGCCGAAGCCCCCGCGCAGCGTCCACCTGCTCCAGCGCAAGACCGGCAAGGTCGGCGCCGGCCTCGGCAAGACCACCGGCTGGATCCACCGCACCGAACTCAAGCACCGCGGCGTGGTGATGGTCCCCGGCGTCACCTACGACCTGATCGACGACGCCGGCCTGCACCTCACCGTCGACGGCGAGCGCCAACTGCTTCCCGTGGACACCGTCGTGCTCTGCACCGGCCAGGAGCCGCGCCGCGACCTGTACGAGGCGCTGCGCGAGCGCGGCCTGCCGGCGCACCTGATCGGCGGCGCCGACGTGGCCGCCGAACTGGACGCCAAGCAGGCCATCAAGCAGGGCACCGAACTGGCCGCCACCCTCTGACCCGGCCCGTACCCCGGCTGGTGCCGGGCTGGTGCCGGGCTCGCCGTCCGCGGTCGGCCCCGTACGATCGACCCCATGTCGCTGCCGCACGCCATCCTCACCGCCCTGCTGGAGAAACCGTCCTCGGGGCTGGAGCTGACCAGGCGGTTCGACAAGTCGATCGGCTTCTTCTGGCCCGCCACCCACCAGCAGATCTACCGCGAACTGGGCCGGCTGGAGGCCTCCGGACACATCCGGGCCCTCCAGCCGGAAGGGCCGGTGCGCGGACAGAAGAAGGAGTACGAGGTCCTGCCCGAGGGCCGCGCCGAACTCGCCCGCTGGACCGCCGAGGGCGCCGCGCCCCGCGCCGTCCGGGAGCCCCTGCTGCTGCGGCTGCGGGCGGCCGCGGTGGTCGGCACGGACGGGCTGACGGCCGAGCTGGTGCGCCATCTCGCCCTGCACCGCGAGCAGTTGGCCGACTACCGGGAAATCGAGCGGCGCGACTTCCCGGCCGAGCGGACGGACCCCGGGAACCGGCTCCAGCACGCGGTGCTGCGGGCCGGCATCGGACTGGAGACCTTCTGGGTGCAGTGGCTCGCCGAGACCCTCGAAGCCCTTCCGCCCGCTCCCTCGGCTCCCTCCGCCCTCTCCGCTTCCTCGGCCCCGTCCGCTCCGTCCGCCGACCCCGCGAACGGGTCCTGACCAGCGGAGATCCCCGCCCGCGCGCCCCGCCCGGCCCCCGGTGGGACACTGGTGGCTGTCCCTGCCCGAACCCTCGACCGGGGGCCCGTATGACTCGTCCCAGGCCCATCCACGCCCTCGCCGCCGCGGCCGCAGCCGTGGCGGTCGCCCTGGGCCCGGCCACCCTGCCGGCATCGGCCGCACCCGCCCAGGACGCCCAGCAACTGCCCTCCGCCGACCAGCTGAAATCGGCCCTGCTGACCGCTGCCGACCTCGGCCCCGGCTACACCGAGATCCCGGTGACGCAGAGCCCCAGCCCCGGAGCGAACCCGACCCCGGTGACGGGCTGCGCCGCGCTCAGCGCCATGATCAACATGCGCGCCACCCAGACCGGCACCGACGTCCCGCACGCCGCGGTCGAACTCGACGGCCCGGACGGCAACCCGATGACCACCCAGGTCCTCGCCGCCGAGGCGCCCGACCGGCTCACCGCCGACTTCAACACCGCCGCCGACGCCCTGAAGACCTGCCACAGCATCACCTTCAACGGCGGCACCGACGACGAGGTCACCTTCACCGTCACCCCGGTCACCCTCGGCGACCGCAAGGACGCCCCCGCCGTCCACCTCGACGGCACCCTGGCCGGCGTCCAACTCAACGGCTACGTCGGCATCGAGCGCTTCGGCACGGTCGCCATGGCCTTCGGCTTCTTCGAACGCCAGGCCACCTCCGAGCAGGCCGCCTCCATGCAGTACCGCACCGCCGTCGCCAAGGTCGAACGCATCCTCGGCACCCAGGCCGGCAGCACCACCACCCCCACCGCCGCCCCCACCGAGGGCCAGCGCGTCTGACCCGCCCCCGCACACTCCGCACAACACCGCGGCCCCTTCCTGAACGTCCTGTACGTTCGGCGAGGGGCCGCTGTGGTCCACCGCCCAAGGGGGCGGCGGCTGCACGCGTCGGAGGCTCTGGTGGTCTCGGACCGTCTGCGGGGTCCCGCCTCCCCGTGCGGGATGCGGGACCCCGCTTCCTACGGTGGGGCGCGGTTCACCGGGAACCATGGTCCTTGGGGGGGGGAATGGGGTGATCGGGTGATGACGGCTCTGGAGCCCGGGCGGGAGCGAGCCCGCGGCGGGTTGCGGGTCCTGGTTGTCTCCCTGGCGGGCATCTTGCCGCTGGCGACCGCGTGCACAGTGGGGAAGGTGCCCGACCCGGCCGTCATCGGAACCTGGAAGGCGGGCGTCTCCGCGGTCCAGTTCCTGGAGGGTGGCAAGCTCGGCGAGGTGAGTCTGCTGCCTGCCATGTGTCGGGGAAAGGAATCGCCGACGGCTGTGAGGTTCACCGGTACGTGGGAGTACGGGAGGCAGGAGGATGCCGGGACGGGCGCAGTCGCCAAACTGACCTCTGTGGAGGGAGGCCTCACCTGCGAGCGGTACTTCCAGTATGTCAAGGGAGAAGCGGGGGAGGCGCTGATCCTGACCGGTGTGGACAACCGCCAAGGACCTTTCGACCGCCAGTAGTTCGGGAGTGGAATGATCGGCTTCATGGACCGCCCTCGTGTGAAGCGGCGCTCAAGGCCCCTGGCCGCGCTGGTCGTTCCGGCCCTGGCTCTGATCACCGGCCTGCCGCTGGTGGCGTCCTGTACGGCGGCGGGGCCCCCGGCACCTACGCCGACGGCGGTGCGGACGGACCTCGACCCGCTGAAGCGCCGCTTTCCGCAGTTGGGTTCGCTGTCTGCGGCCACCTGGGTCAGTCAGGTGTTGACGCAGAACACCGGGCGGGGGGTTCCCGGACCGACCGATGTGAGCCTGGACGGGGTGGCGCAGGTCGAGCCGGCGACGCTGGCGGCGATCACGTCGAGCGGAACGTGGGAGGAGGCCGTCATCGAGTGCGGGGTCCCGAAGGAGATCGCCACCGAGGTGGGTGGCGAGACCGGATGGCTCCACAGCAGGGCCTTCGACGAGTCGATCACCCGGACCCGGTATTCGGGGAGCTTCTACTTCGACAAGCAGACCGGCCGGGTCTACTTCTGCACGGTCAACCCGAAGGTGCGGAGCCAGGGTTGATCGGTCGCCCGTTCACGTCCGGGCGGCCGTGCCGAAGGGGTTGTCGATCACGTAGTGCCAGTGGCCGGCCGGGTCGCGGCGGGCGACGTCGGTGGCGGTGCCGGTGAGGTGGATGTCGGTGCCGTCGGGGGTGGTGCCGGTGATCTCCCAGTCGACGATGAGCAGGGCGATGTCGTCGGCGACGTAGGTGTGCCGGGGGCGGACGGTGATGGGCAGGCCGAGGGCGAGGAACTCGGCGTTGGCGCGGTGGAGTTCGGGGCCCGTGGCGGTGGCGCCGGGGGTGGGGACGAAGACCGCGCCGGGCTCGTAGACCCGGGCGAGCAGTTCCGGGCGGCCGGAGTTGAAGGCGGCGGCGAAGACGGCCGGGTGTTGTGCCGGGTCGGTGCTCGGGGGGAGGGTGGTGGGGTGAGTCATGCGAGCAGTGAAGACCGGCCCGGCGTGGGTCACCAAACGGGAAGTGGCGGGTGGGGTGAGCGGGGCTGGGACGAGGAGCTGGTGCCGGACGGGCGCGGCCGCACCGCCCGTCCGGAGCCGGACTGTCCGGTGGAGGTGGCGCTCGCGGCGGTGGCCGGCCGCTGGACGACGCTGGTGCTGCGTGAGCTGATGCACGGGCCCGCCTCGTACGGGGAGCTGCGGGAGCGGCTGCCGGAGATCAGCTCGAAGGTGCTCGCGGAGCGCCTGCAGGCGCTGGGGGAGCGGGAGTTGGTGGCGCGGGAGCGGCGGCGCGGGTTCCCGGTGCGGACCTCGTACCGGTTGACGCCGGCCGGGGAGGCGCTGCGGCCGCTGCTGGTGGAGCTGTACCGGACGGGTGTGGCGTTGGCGGGGCGAGGCTAGGGTCGGGCGGCCGCACCCCCGTGGCGGCCGCCCGTGCACGAGGTCCTACGGGTGGTGGACGACCTCGGGGAAGGCCTTCGACGGGCCGTCGAGCAGCTTGCCGCAGTGGCGGCCCCGCAGGTGGAGGTCGAAGAAGGCGCGCGGGTAGGCCTGCTGGATGAGGACGCCGCGGTCGGGGTCGAGGGTGCCGACCGCGGACTGGATCTGCTCCTCGGTCAGGCCGATAAGCCGGCCCGCCTGCGGGATCAGCGTCATGTTGTCGCCGTACGAGTTGTGCACGGCGCCGGTGGCCTGGACGTCGAGGCGCCAGCCGCGCAGGTGGCCCCAGAAGGTCGCGATGTAGGGGCTGTTCGCCCGGGTGTAGTTGGCGGTCATCATCATGAACGGACGGTCGATGTCGGTGGTGATGGCGGGGTTCGACTCCATTCGCCCGTCCAGGGTGAGGCCGGCGCGGATGCGCTGGTCGGCGACCATGGCGAGGCCGACGGCGGTGCCGCCCTTGGACCAGCCGAAGGCGCCGATGTTCCGGGCGTCGAGGCCGCCGAGCAGGCCGTTCGGCAGGGTGCGGCCGTCGACGTCGGGGTTGCGGCCGTTGGCGAGGTCGACGACGCGGTCGAGCAGGAAGAGCAGGTCGGCCGCGTAGTCCCTCGGGTACAGGCCCGGGTCGACGCCGTCCCGGGTGACGACGGTCCCGTCCGGGAACTCGGTGATGCCGTCGTGGGTGTGGTCGACGGTGACGACGGCGAAGCCGTGGCTGGCCAACTCCTGGACCACGATGGTGTGGTCGCCGCGGTGGCCGCCCGCGCCGTGCGAGTAGAGGATGACCGGCAGCGGCCGGCCGGCCCGGTGGACGGGCGCTCCCTGGTGGCCGGCGGTGAGCGGGGCGAGCGAGAGCGGGAGGGGGAAGCCGACGTCGTCGAGGAAGGCCTTGAGGGCGCCCTCGGTCATCCAGGGGGCGAGCGGGTAGGCGGCGGCGTCCGCGGTCCGGGCGGGGTACCAGACGGTGGCCATCAGCTCGCGGAACTTGCCGGGCCGGGCGTTCGGGTCCAGCCGGGACTCGTCGCGCAGGTGCAGCGGCACCATGCCGACCGGGAAGGGGCCGGTGGGCGCGGTCAGGGTGAGGCGGGAGGGGGATGCGGCGCCGGAGGAGGGGACGGGAGCGGAAGCCGGGGCGGGAGCGGCCGAGGCGGTGCGGGCGAGGCCCAGCGGTGCGACGGCGCCGAGGGCGAGCGCGGTGCCCAGCATGCGGCGGCGGGTCGGTCCGGTACGGCGTGCGGTCGGCGTGGTGTCCAGCGGCGTGGTGTCCATGTGTGGAACGCTGTCACGCGGGCCGGGTGGGTGACATCAGCCCGTCGATTGATCCTTCGTCACGTCGTATTGGCCCACGGGTTTACATCCCCGGGCTGATGTGGACGGCGCCAATGGGCACCAACGATCAGCAGACGGCACCGGCAGAAGGCGCCGGCAGACGGCGACGCGGCGCCGCCGGGGCGACGCCGCGTTGCCGGCCATGACCACCGGTCGGGCGTTCCTGGTCCGCTTCGTACCGGATCCCCTGTGACTGCTCCTTGCTCCGCCGGTCCGCGTGCGTCGGTGGAGGCGGAGCGGTCGCGGTGCGGAGAACGCGTCACATCGGGGTGCGGGTGGAACACGAATTCGTCAACTGCCGGTTGTTCAGATGAAGTTCTTGTCGATCAGCATCTGCAGGACGTTGACGTGGAAGTCCGGGAAGTCCATCGGCACGATGCCGAACCGGGCGCGCTGCTGGGTGCGGGCGTTCAGATACGGGTAGACCGTGCGGTCCATCAGGGCCTGCGAGCTGGTCTTCGGCCAGTAACCCCCGGCGTAGGAGAGGAAGTTGACGAACATCTTCGAGTGGCCCGGGTTGAGGAAGGCCTTGTCGAACTGGGCGACGATGCGCCGGCCCTTCGTCCCCAGCGGGTCGAGGCCGCCGGTCTGCCAGAGGTCCTGGGTGTCGAACCAGCCGTTCTCGCCGCTGGACCAGTCGATCAGGCCCCACGGGTTGGCGAAGTCGGCGATCAGGACGACCTTCCCGCGGGCGGTGGCGAGCGTCGGCCACCCGTAGAAGTGGAACAGGCCGCGGTAGCCCAGGTCGTCGAAGTAGTGGTTGACCCGCCGCATGAACTCGGTGTCGTCGAGCGACTGGCCGCCGGCGCGCTCGTTGCGCAGGCGCATCAGGACGGTCTCGCCGGGGTGCGACTGGAGAAAGGTTCGGCAGCGGTCGAGCACGTCCTGGAGCCGGATGTGCTGGTAGGCGTCGGAGTGGTAGATCCCGAGCTCGTCGGGCGCGCCCTGGAGGCCGTTGCAGCGGATGTCGAGGAAGCGGACTCCCTCGGTCAACTGCTGGGGGATTCCCCAGTTCTGGGTGTGCGACCACTCGGTGCCGTAGGCGGGGTTCTCGCAGCAGGAGTCGTGGGTGCCGGGGATGGTGAGGTCGAGCAGTGAGAGGTCGCCGCTCAGGCGGCTCATCCAGCTGTCCGTCGGCAGGCCGCGCGGGGTGGTGGCGGCGGCGGCCGCCCACGCGGCGCCCGGCAGGGCGATGCCTGTGACGGTGGCGGCGCCCAATCCCGCGCCCCACTTGAGTAGTTCACGACGTGCGATGCCCATGTACGGCTCCTCGGGGTCCGGTCGGTGCGGTGCGGTGGGGTGCGGTGCGGTGCGGTGCGGTGTGGCGCGGTGCGATGGGGTGTGGCGCAGTGCGGTCGGTCGTGCGAGGGGCGTTGTCATCCTGGAGTACGAGGGCACGGCTTTGACAGGTCCGTGACGCCGAAATTCGGGGCTGTGTGTCGTCGGGCCCACGTGCTTTCGGGTCCACGCGTGTTCGTGCCCGGGAACCGCGCGGGGCTCCGGAGGCGTGTGCGTCCGGGAACGTGGGCGTGGGCGTGGGCGAGGGGGACCGGCGGGGATGACGGCATCGGTGGAGCGCAACAGATCGCACGGCTGCGGGTGGTACGCCGCCGGACCGCTGCTCGCGGCGG
Source organism: Kitasatospora sp. NPDC127067 (assembly GCF_042724755.1). Taxonomy (NCBI): domain Bacteria; kingdom Bacillati; phylum Actinomycetota; class Actinomycetes; order Kitasatosporales; family Streptomycetaceae; genus Kitasatospora; species Kitasatospora sp. NPDC127067. The sequence continues at coordinate 76,545 of NZ_JBHXEM010000028.1, forward strand.
CGGTCACCGTCCTGGGGGCGCTGCTGGTCGCGCGCAGGTGGGCGGACTGCCCGCGGGGGATGGACATGCCGACCCGGGCGTCGATGGCGCTGGCCCTGCCGGTCGGCTGGATCGGAATGACCGTGCTGCTGGTACTCCTGCAGGCCGTCCTGGTGGCGGTGCTGCCCGAGGGCACCGAGCCGGAGGTGAAGTGGGTGGTGCTGGTGGTGGCGGCCGTGCTGCTGTTCCTGCTGTACGTCTTCGGGATGGGCTCCCCCGACACGGAGCCGGGCGGCGCCTGCTACCGCGGCTAGCGGACCGGCCCCGGCCCGGGTGCCCGCGCCGCCGAACCCCTCGGCGGGGTGAAGATCGAAATGCGCGGACGGCCCCCGCCCGCCACGGTGGGACCGTGGCTGCGATCGTCGTCCTCTTCGAACTGGCCCCGGACCAGGCCCTCGGACCCGAGGGTGTCGGCCCGGGCGTGGTCGCGGTGCACGCCGCCGGCCAGGATCCGGACGTCCCGGAGGACCCGCAGGCGCGCACCCTCTGCGGGCTGGACACCGCCCCGATGGAGCACGCCCACTACCGTCCCGCCCGGCCGGGTGAGCCGTGGTACCCGCCCGAGCTGGAGCAGCAGCGGTGCCGGCTCTGCGAGGCGGCGCTGCACCGGCTCTGAGCGAAGGGCCGGGGCATCGGAGCGCCGCAGTGCCGGACGGCCGGGGTGCCGGAGTGCCGGAGTCAGTGCCACCAGCGGACGAAGGTGACGACGCCGAGCACCGCGAAGCCCAGGAGCAGCAGCCCGGCGAGGACGAGACCGGCACAGGCCAGCGACCCGGCCGACCGGCCGACTCGTCCCGGAAGGGCTGCCGCGCGCGGTCGTGCACGTGCTGCCAGTCGACCGGGCGGCCCGCCCGTGCGGAGGCCGCTCGCGGAGCTCGGCCAGTCTGGCGCGGGCCCTCCCGGGCTGCGCCGGCGGGCGCCTCCGGCGGGCACAGCCGGTCAGCGGGGCCGGTGGGCGACCGCGGCGAACATCGCCACCGACAGGTGGAACGTCCCGTGCTCGGCGGCCGCGTCGAGGTCGGCGTAGAGCCGGTCGCGCTGCTCCTCGGTGATCAGGCCCCGGCCGACGGCCGCAGCGCCGATCCCGTGGACGATCGGCCGGGTGACCGTGCGGGAGTCGTGCAACAGGACGTCGGCGCCGAGGTGGTCGACGGCCAGTCCGGCCTCGACCAGCAGGCCCGCGAGGCAGCGCCCGGCGTCCGGGGTGGCGGCGGTGCCCTCGGCGACGGCCGCCAGCGCGGGGCGGATCTCCGGGGCGGCCGGATGGAGCACGAAGGTGGCCCAGTCGGTGTCCAGCAGCGCGACCCGGCCGCCCGGACGCAGCACCCGGGCCATCTCGGCGACGGCCTTCGCCGGATCGGGGAGGTGCTGGAGGACGCGCTCGCACCAGACCACGTCCAACTCCCCGTCGGGCAGCGGCAGGTCGAGCGCGTCGCCGTCCAGGAAGCGGGCCGCGCTGCCGGCCTCGGCGGCGCGCTGCTCGGCGACGACCCGGAGCCCGGGATTGGGTTCGAGGCCGATCGCGGTGCCGGTGGCGCGGTCCGTCGCCCCGGCCCCCGGGGCGACCGCGGCCGCGAGCACCTGGGTCTCCGACCCGGTGCCGGCGCCGACGTCCAGCGCGCGCTCTCCGGGGCGTACGGCGAGCTGTGCGTGCGCCCACGCGCGCAGCCGCCGCACCCCGGGGTTGGCCGCCAGGGCGTCCAGCACGGCGATGAGCCGGTCGGTGACGGCCGGGTCGGTGTTGGCGGCGTTGAAGGCCGAGGTCGGGTGCGGGTCGCTCATGGCCGCCACCCTAAAGGAATGTGACGATCCGTCAGTGATCACCCCACCGTGGTCTCGCGGATCGGTGCAAGGTGTTCACGGCGGCCCGGACGGTCTCCTCGAAGGCGGGGTCGGTCTCCTCGGAGGCGGGGATGAAATCGCGGTAGCCCGGGGGCGCGGGCCGTCAGAGCTCCGGGAGCGCCTCCCCGGTCTGCGGCTCGCGGCCCTCGGTGAGCCAGAACAGGTAGCCGCGCAGGTAGGCCTCCAGCCCGTCGTCCAGGTAGGCGGCGTACTGCCGCAGGGCCTCCGGCTCGTTCCGGCCGTTGTCGCCCAGTTCCAGCTCGCCCGCGATCCAGGCCCGTACCTCGTCCCGGCGCGACCACCAGTCGCGCACCGCCTGCGGGGTCCAGTGCCGGTCGCCGTCCCAGGCGTAGCCGCCCAGCGGCTCGCCGCGGGCGATCTCCACCAGGGCGGCCACCTCGCGGGGGTTGGCGGGCTGGCGGTGGACGAACTCGCAGTGCTCGTCGTCCGAGAGCGCGTGTTCGGGGAGGTAGTACGGGCCGTTCAGCCCGCTGTCGGTCTCGCCGGCGTAGAACGGGCCCGGCACGTTCAGCGGGCTGCGCTGCTCCCAGCGGCCGTCGCCCACGGAATCGGTCATCTCCCGCGCGGCCGGCAGCGGGTCCCAGTAGGCCCGCTCCTGCCACGGCCCTTCCACGGGGTAGCGGAGCAGCCGCCCGCGCATCCGCGCGGCGGCCTGCCGCAACTCCGCCTCGTGCGAGAGCGGTACGGCCCGTCGGCTGCCCCGTGCCCGGTCCAGGAGCCGGGCCCACCGGCCGACCAGCCCGCCCACCTGCGTCTTTCCCATGCGGCTCACCCTAGGCGGGTATATCCGAAGTTCCGACCCCCCCAAAGGGTCGAGGTGTCCAGGACCAGCTTGTGACGACCGAGCTGAACACCCTGGCGGAAGTCCGACGCGCGGAACCCTCGGGTCGAAGGAAATGGCCCGGGAGGCGGAGTGGGGGGGGGGGGGGGGCGCCCAAACACCCCCCCCCGGGGCGGGGGGGTGCCCCCCCCGGGGCCCCGCCGCCCCGCCCCCCCCGGGAGTTAAAA